>CAJXJM010000129.1 GCA_913054205.1 uncultured Rhodospirillaceae bacterium | reverse complement strand
CTATGGTATTTTGGCATCGCTGATTAATGATCCGGCAATTGGCCCCGATAGCTACCTGATTATCCGGCGGATACAATATCTATGTAGCGCTGACAATGAGGATCAAAGTTTGCCGAGGGTGCCTTTCGACATCTCTTCCAATGATTCTTCCAATTCTTTCAAGCGTTTCTCTAGATCGACATCCAATTGCGCGAGTTGCCGGTCAAAATTAAAGACGCGCTGAAAATGGTCGTGGCGGCGGCCGCTCTGGTAAAATCTATCAAGTCGCCGCACGCCCCAGGCACCCAGCACCGCAAAAAGTAACGCGCCGGCAACGACCTCAAATCCGTCTTCTTTTAATCTGATTGAAGTCGCTGCTCCAATCCCGCGGGTTCCCCCGGTTACTATAGCTACTTGTGTCATGATGGCTTCGACCTTTCAAAATTTCCGGACACATTTACTACAGGTAGAAAAAAAGGGCATGCAATTATTGCACGTCTGCCTAGCATTTTGTTGGTCGGAGAACGCTTTTAGGTGTCCCACTCTTGAATTTCTGCGACATTGGTATCGAATTTCTTCGTCATTTCTGGCTGCCAAGGCTCCTCAGATTGATCCGCTGGAATAACCTTACAAAGTAACGCGCGCAGCTGATATGTCCCCATCGCCGAACAATAGGGCGGCTGCATACTGGTTAAGGTATTTGCATTCGAGCGCCAAATACCGTGATCGGGCGTATCCTCTTCCTCTGGGAACCACCAGCCATGCTGAGCATGAACGACGTTCGGATCAATGCCTTTAAAAATTTTGACCTTTTGCCGGCAGCGACCGCGCTCAGTTTCAATCGACACCCACTCACCCGCTTTGACGCCTATGGCCTCTGCGGTATCCGGGTGAAGTTCGCATTCAGGTTCACGGCGACCCTTTCTAAGCGTCGGCATCTGTCGATATTCTGACTGAAAGAACATCGGAATGCGCGCACCGGTAATAAGAATGAACGGATATTCTTTGGCCAGTTCAGGTGTGCTGTAAGGGCTTTCGGGTGGTTCTTCAAAAGACGGCAGCGGATCGTAGCCTTCCTTTTCAAGCAACGTTGAATAAAGTTCGATTTTGCCGGTCGGCGTTTTAAAGCCGTCCTTTTCATATTTACGATACTTAAATTCAGGCTGTACCCAGCCTATCTCCTTCAACTCCGCAAAGGTCATACCGAGTTTTTCGCCGAGCAAATAGTCAAAGACTTCTTCCGGGTCTTCGGTGCAATGCTCAACGCCGAGGCGGCGGCAAATTTCCGTCATGATGACTTCGTCTTGAATGCATTCGCCATATTGAATGGTCTTTTGCTGCACGGTTATTACATTTTGACCATAGAACGGCACAGCGGCGATCGCATCGACTTCGACCCAGGTTGATACCGGCAGGATCAAATCAGCAAGCTCTGCCGTCGGTGTCATGTAAAGCTCGGCCACTACCAAATAATCGAGGGACATCAGCGTTTCATAGACGACGTCAATTTCGCCGTAGGTGGCAAGCGCGTTGTTGCCAAAAATTAATCCAGCACGCACGGGTTACGGCTTGCTTGTACGAATCGCCTCAAAGAGAGTTGGAATATGAGCCGACGGCAATTGAGCCAGCTCACCGCTCAGAACTTTAAATTGGTCGTAGCCGAGACGTTTCCTCTGCTTTTCTTCGGACATCGTGTCAAACAATTGCGGGAAAGGTGGAATGGCCAACATGCCGAAGGCCCATCCGCCAGGCTGATCAATATTTCCAGTGATCGAAGGCAAGCATAGCAACGCCCGAACCGTCTGAAAGCAGGCCGGTGTGTGTTCTATCCCAACGCCCCATTCGAGCATGGACGGTTTCACCGTCGCATAGAGTCGCGCGGCTTCGCGAATTTGATCGGCCTTGCACCAGGTAATCGGCTCCGCCCATTCCGGGGTATATTGTTTGACCCGCTCGGCTAGTTCTTCAAATCCATGGCACCACTTTTCAACAAACTCTTTGTCATGCAAATCTTCTTCAATAATCACATTGAGCATCGCGAGGGCCAGCGCATCATCGGTTCCAGGGCGCAATTGCAGCCAGATATCAGCACGCTTCGCTAACATTGTTTCGCGCGGATCAATAACGATTGTTTTCGGCTTGCGTACGAGCGCTTCTTTTACGCCAAAACCCATTTCACCATCGGGGCTCGAATATATTGGATTGTGCCCCCAAAACATAATGAGATCAGGCAGTTCTTCATTCGTATAGGTACAGATCGGCAACTGCCCCATGGTGAGGACACTGCCATGCACTCGGGGCCTAAAACATTGAGCGGTGCCTGGCTCGCACCAATTCGGTGTGCCGATGGCGTTGGCAAATCGCGACACGTAAGCAAAGTGATGGCGCCCGGTGCCGGTGCCGACCCAAATGCTTTCTTCGCCATATTCGCTTTGCGTTTCTTTAATCTTCGAGACCATCTCATCATAGGCTTCATCCCAGGAAATACGCTCCCATTTTCCCTCGCCCCGTTCGCCGACCCGGCGCATCGGATATTTCAGTCGTTTGGGATTATAGATTTGCTCAAGGCTGGCAGCCCCCATCGGACATAAGGCGCCTTTGTTTATGGGATGATCGGGATCGCCTTCTACTTTGATAATTTTTTCATCTTGGATATGAAGATTTACACCGCAGCCGCCATGACACATCCGGCAGGTGCTTTTTTTGATCGTAATGTCCGATTTATCTTGTCCGGCTGTGTGTTCGACGATCTGATCCATTCTCTCTAATCCAATTTTTAAGAGCTTCAGTTTGCACAGTTAGGCTCTTGTCAGCATTTATACTAATCCCATATTATGGGATTTAGAAAAAACTGTAAAACGTTTAATCGGGCGACAAGTAATCAATCAGGCGTCTGATATTCCTCATCTACCAGTTTTTGAATGACCTTTCTCATCAAAATAGTAGATTTATCTGCCGCAAAATTAATCTCCTGATAGGGAGTCTTATCACAAATTTGCATTTTTTGGAGCCAATAAATTGCTTCTTTGTCTTCGGCAAAACCTATTTCTAATGTTTTTTTGAGCTTCTCAGTGAGAGCCGAATCATCTTGTGCAAAGTTACGTGTATAGAAGAACCAATAGTGACATGTCGTTTCTGTTTCAGGCGTTACGAAATGGGGAATTCGTGCAATATATTCTTCACGCTCGTCTTCCTTGGCATCCTTCAAACGCAATTCTTGAATGCCGTACATCATCCCCGGATGGATAAAGCGCCCCCCACTTTTACCTTGGTAATTGCGATCTTCGAATTCGTCAGCCAAATAATCCGGGAACAGGCCATTTCGATGATACTGCTCAGTGGGAAAACGCAGATAGGTTATCTCGTCGCCTTCGGTTTCAATTTCAAACTCCATTTGTGCGTAGGAACGCGGAAAATTAAATGTGTCTTGATGAAGGAAGGGAATGTGCATGAGATCCATCAAATTTTCCATCATCAGCATATAGTTGCCTTCAATATGATAGGAACTCGTCGCAAATTCCCACCCGGCGCTCTTATTTAGCCATGATGTATCAGGTATCTCATTTTCATCGCCGACATCCGAAACTCCCATCCAAATCCAGACAAGTGGTCCGATTTCTTTGATCGGATATTTTCGAATGGCTTGGACTTTAGGACATTTTGTCTGACACGGAATATCAATCAATTCGCCATCGGGATTATATTTTGCGTCATGATATTTGCAGCGAATGTCGTCTCCTTCGAGCCAACTTTCCGATAATGGGAAGGAGCGATGCGCGCATCGATTTTGCAATGCCACCAAATCGCCAGCTTCGGTCCGGTAAATGACGACGGATTGATTGAGAAAGGTTTTCTCGTGAAGCTCTCGCGTAAAATCTTCCGCATATCCCGCCACATACCAAAAATTATGGAGAAAAGGCGAATTTAAATCTGCCAATCCTGATTGATTTCTAGGTTTACTATCCAATTTCATTTGAATATTCATGTCTCACCCTTCATTTAATTTTTTATATCTGTTGCCAATTTAATCTTTCCTTTAAAGTGTTGATGTCCCCCCAAAGGATGACGCTTAAGGAATTTCATTTGGATCATTTTTCGGAAGAAAATCTGCTATCGGACTTAAGCTTGTTGACTGATCGTGTTGACAAAAAAGGCTTCCGCGAACAAGTCCTGAAAACGCTTTCCCATGCTGGGACCATAAGCAATTTTGCCGTATTTACGTTTACCGAACTCGGTGAGCCACAACCAAAACTGTCGATCGCCGCCGGCGGACTTGGCGATTACCAACTCAAACGCAATGCGAAAGATCTTGAAAATTTCCCGTCCCACACTGATTTCTTAAAAAATCTCATTGATCAGCAAGGCGGAAAAAATGGAGAAGTGGTTAGATATCGTCCCGACGATGATACTACGAGCGATATCCGCGAAGTTTTTGATCGCTCAAATATAATTGAGAAATTATGCACTTTCCATTTTGGCAACGACATTGCTTACTACATTAATTATTTTCGAAGCACCAAGGATGGTGAATTTACAGCCACAGAGATAGAACGGCTGTCGCTGATTATTCCGATTATTGATAACCTCTTAATCTTACGCCATAAAGTCGTTGGCGTTGATGATCATCAGCTTATTGTAAGGCAAGGCTTGATCAAAAACTTACACAGTAGGAAAATATCGCCGTTCGATAAATTATCTAAACGGGAAGTTGATATTTGTGACTGCATTGTCAAAGGATTAAGCACTGAGGGAATTGGAATAGAACTCGGCATTTCAGAATCCTCCGTCAAAACCATGCGTCGACGTGCCTATGACAAACTCAACATTCATTCAAAATCCAATCTTTTCGCAATTGTACTTAACATTCAAATTTAGACTGCCGATATGTGAACGAAAGAAACTTCAGACGTGAACGCCCTCTCTAGCTTTATCGAACTGCACCCCGTCCTCTCCGTGCTCGGTATGACAATTGTCATTGTCATTTTGCGGCTGCTAGGTATTGGGAAAAAATTAATCACTTTGGGAGCCATCATTGCCATTGCTGGTGGCTCTATCTACCTCGCGAAAACGATGGGATAAAATGACCGGTTCGAAAAAACATGTTCTTATCGCGGGGGCTGGCATTGGTGGTCTAACGGCTACGCTATCCCTCCTTCAAGCTGGGCTCGACGTCGATGTCTATGAGCAAGCATCGCAATTGGGAGAAGTTGGCGCAGGTTTCCAGATAAGCGCTAACGGCAACTGCGTGCTCTATGCGCTTGGTTTGGAAGATGAGATTAAAAAAATTGCCTGGGAACCAAAAGGTAAAGAAATTCGGCTGTGGAACACTGGACAAACCTGGACCCTATTTGATCTCGGCGCCGAATCCATCGAGCGCTATGGCTTTCCCTATTATATGTACCACCGCGCTGATCTCCATGAAATTTTGGTCAATGCCATTCGAAACCTCAAACCGGATGCTATTCATCTAGGGGCTGCCGCAACAGGTGTTGACCAAGATGGTAGCGTCGTAACCCTCACCTTATCAGATGGCTCGCACGCCACAGGAGATGCACTGATTGGCGCGGATGGTGTTCACTCGACGCTGCGAAATCTTTTACACGGCGATGATGCACCCAAATTCACCGGCCTTATGGCGTGGCGTGGCATTTTGTCAGCAGACACGTTACCAGAAGGCCTGATCAGACCTGTTGGGACAAATTGGGTTGGCCCCGGCGGCCACCTCATCCACTATTTCCTCAGACGTGGCGAGATTCTAAATTTTGTCGGGATCGCCGCCCGAGATGACTGGCTGGTTGAATCTTGGAGCACCAAGGGCAGCGCCGAAGAGTTTCACAGTGATTTCGAAGGTTGGCATGACAGCATTCATACGGTAATTGACCTCATCAAGACACCTTACAAATGGGCGTTGATGTCGCGCGAACCGATGAGCCAATGGCGAGTCGGCCGTGTCAGCCTCTTAGGTGATGCCTGCCATGCTACTTTACCGATGCTGGCTCAGGGCGCTGTTATGGCAATTGAAGACGGCTATATTCTGGCACGCTATTTACGTGACTTTGACGATGTTGAGGACGCGCTTCAACGATATGAAGATGTGCGTATTGATCGCACCGCCCGCATGGTGCGAGGCTCCAACCAAAACGCCGAGCGTTTTCACAATACAGCACTCGCAGACGCGGAAGGCGCCGCAGAATTTGTTGATCGGGAATGGCACCCTGACCGCGTAAAAGAGCGCTACGATTGGCTGTTTTCTTATGATGCGACGGCTGTGTAGAAAGACAATCATTCCGCATTGAGAAATCCGCTTCTTGCGATGAGACAAGTACGTGATAAGGTTCTAACGGTCGGACTTTTGTGAGGAAAATGATGGACGATATTGTTGGAAAACAATCGACGATTACAATTCGCAAAGTGGGCGTATTTCTGGGTGCCGAGGTAACCGGCGTTGATCTAACCCAACCACTCGATACTCCAATGCAAGAATCAATTCGCTTGGCCCACGCCGAGCACGGGATCCTGGCATTCCCTGATCAGCAGATATCTTCAGATGACCTGAGACGATTTGGCACCTATTTCGGTGAGTTGACGGTGCACCCTTTTTCGACAAGCACGGAGAAAAATCCTGAACTGATCGTCTATGACAACAAAGAAGGTAATCCGCCAGCCGCGACAGATGTCTGGCACACGGATGAAACTTTCCGTGAAATCCCGCCGATGGGAACGATCCTTTGCTCCAAAATAATTCCGGAGTATGGCGGCGATACAAATTTTGCCAGCATGTCCGCAATTTATGAAGGCCTATCGGACCGCTTGCAGAATTTTTTGTCCGGCCTCGAAGCCGTACACGATTTGGGTCCGTTTAAAGGGTTGTTTCCGGATACGCCGGAAGGCCGCAAACAGAAATATGAAGCCCAGGAAAAATTTCAACCGGTTACCCATCCGGTTGTGCGAGTTCACTCGGTTACAGGCCGAAAAATCCTATTCGTTAATCCTCAATTCACCCGCTTTATCAAAGGCATGGAAGAAGAAGAGAGCACGACGATATTGAAGATGCTCTTCGCCAAAACCTTGCGACACGAATATCACTATCGCCATCGCTGGCAACCGAATCTGGTTATCTTTTGGGACAACCGAGGTTTTCAACACTCGGCCCT
>CAJXJM010000128.1 GCA_913054205.1 uncultured Rhodospirillaceae bacterium | reverse complement strand
GAAACGCCGGCAGAGAGATTTAACGCATGTGTTGCGTTGACCGGTTGAGGTGGCACTCAAAAGCGGACATTACTGATGGTTATTTGAAACCGAGGATATAATCCGCCGCTTTTTCAGCGATCATGATTACAGGTGCATTTATATTTCCGCCGGTGAGGTCGGGCATCACCGAAGCATCGACAACGCGTAAGTTTTTACAGCCTCGTACGTTTAGTTGAGGATCAACGACGGATCCTTCATCGATGCCCATTCGGCAGGTGCCAATGGGATGAAAGACTGTGTTGGCTGTTTCTCTGATAAATCCATCGATTTCGTCATCACTTTGCACAGCATCCCCCGGCAACATCTCTATGCCTAAATGCTCTGAAAAAGAGGCATTTGTTGCAAGTGATCGGCTTATCTTGAAGCCTTCTCGCATCGTCTTTCGGTCCATTTCTGTGGAGAAAAAATTATTGATTATTTTCGGGGCATCACCAGGGCTATTGGAGCCAAGGCTAACGGAGCCTCGCGATTCGGGTCGTAGGAAACAAGATAAAAATCCTACTCCTGAAGGTCCTGGCTTGCGGAGTAATGGAAACCACTCATGAGCTTGCATTGAAAATAGCCGGAACAAAATCTGGATATCGGGCAAGGCAAGTTCGGTGCGGCTTTTTACAAAGCCGGTACCAAACCCAAGCGGCTCTGCCGCTGGCCCGGATTTAAGGAATTGAGCCCGCAACATATTTAAGACAAGGCGATCATAACGAAGGTTTTTCTGAAACTTAGAGGCAGATTTACGCTCATATTCAACTAAAACACACGTATGGTCCTGCAAATTTTGACCGACATTCATCCGATCAGCCACAACACTTATTCCATGTTCAACCAGATGGTCCGCCGGACCAACCCCCGACAACAACAATGTTTGAGCCGAATTGTAGGTCCCGCCCGACAAAATGACTTCTTTAGTCGCATTTACGGTAAATTTCTGGCCGCCTTTAATATATTCAACGCCTGTTGCTTTTATACCGTCAAATACAACGCGTTGGACATGAGCGCCGGTTATGGCCTCAAGATTATTGCGCGATAAGGCGGGATGTAAAAAAGTAACGGCGGTACTTTGGCGCCGTCCTTCTGCGGTGGTAAATTGCATCCGCGACAGGCCTTCTTGCTCCACACCGTTGAAATCTGGTTGATGGGGATAGCCAAGCGCCTTTCCCGCCGCAATATAGCTATCAAAAATAGCGTCTTCGGTTGGCGACAAGGCTGTTTTTAGCGGTCCGTTATCACCATGATAGTCGTTTCGTTCCGAAAGGTAATTCTCGGATTTTTTAAAATACGGTAATACCTTTTCGTAAGTCCAATCAGTAAGTCCCATTTGACCCCACCGATCATAATCACCGCCATTGCCTCGAACGTAAGCCGTCATATTAATCGAAGAGGACCCGCCAAGAATCTTCCCACGGGGGTGATATATTTGCCGGTTATTCATAAAGGGTTCCGGCTCGGAGAGATAAGACCAGTTATATTTTGGATCGTTCCAGATTTTTGCCGTGCCGGCCGGAATATGGATGAGGGGGTTGCTGTCTTTGACTCCTGCTTCCAGCACCAACACCGATTTTTTTTGATCAGCACTTAATCGGTTGGCGAGCACACAGCCAGCCGATCCGGCTCCGACAATAATATAATCATAGGTGTCTTTTGAACGAGTTGTCATTTCAAAACCAATCTAATCTTTATTTTGCCAGATCTTTAGCACAGACAAGATAGTAATTTCGCGCCGGGGCGTTGATCTCTTTATCTGCCATTTGCCGAAGAGCTGAAATCTTTATTTGCGTTGCCTCTTCGCGATGGTGATCCACCGCAATCAATCGGTCACAGAGTGCCAATGCCCATTGGTTATCGCTCTTTTTATGTGCTTTTTGCGCCGTTTCGAGAACACGGTCAGCGCCCCCGGCAAGCGTAATAATTTTCTCAGCTTCGGTCGCTGGAGCCATGCGATTCAGATTGGTTGGATTGCCATCAAACCAGCCAACAGTTCCGGCAAAATAAGCCCGGGCTGCATAAGAAACTTTGCCGTAAAATTCTTGCAAATAAGGCTTGTCTGCAAGCGCCGTCGGCAACTGTATTTCCTGCGCAATTTCATCTGGTGTTTTACCTTCGTTCATTCCTTTGGCTGTTTCTGAAACTACATGCCGGATGGCATCACGGTAATCTTCCAAAACAGAACGAATGTTTTGAGCGCCATAAATTGGGCGAGAATGTCCAGGTGATAAGATTTCGGCGTTGAAAGATGACAATATATCCATCGTATCCGCCCAAGAATTGAAATCTCGATAAGCCGTGCCACGGATGGCATAGAGATTAGGAAAGGAGTGGTAGAAATTATCACCGCAAAACAAGACTTTGTGGGCCGGTGACCAGACAATCATATGATCCGGAGTTTCGCCCTGGGCTAACATTAGTTCAATCTCCACGCCACAGCTTAAAATTTTATGGCGTCCCTCGGGCATCAATTTGGTTGGAGGTAAAAAACCTTGGCCCATACCTTCCAGTGGGCGGTCGCCCGGCCCGACACCAAGATTTACGCGTTCTTCTGGCCATGATAAGCCCATCCCGAACTGTCGTTTTGTTCGTTCGATCATAATCTCGGTAGGGGTTGGACGTTTTTCACCGACAACAACGAGATCTGATTTGAAATGATGGCTGGCATATATATCTGGCGAACCCCCTTCGGCAAAAATACTGGCGCCAGAAATATGGTCACGGTGGGAGTGGGTCAAAATTATTGTTTTGACCGGCTTATCGGTGATTTTTCTAAACTCGGCAAAAACATTGGAAGCTGCTTTGGTCGTCTCGGTCGTATCAATTATTATTACGCCATCATCTCCGACAATCATATGAACATTAGAAGCAGCATACCCAACTGCAATATAATGGTTGGGAGCTAATTCTATAACGTCTTTGCGGAATTCTTCTGAAAGTTTGACTAAACTGGGATGCGCAGCCATTTAAATTTCTCCAATTATTTGAGGATCAATAAAATTAAAAAAATAGCCGCCCAGCAATTGGGCGACTATTAAATTTGTTGCAAACTAACTTACATAACTTTGGCGGGTATTTTTAGACCAATTTCCTTGTAATATTTCAAAGCACCGGGATGTAACTTGTTGTTCATAGACTTGAATATATTGTCTTTATTTATAGCCTTCTTCGCCCACTTAGCGACAGAATGCATCTCGTCTATATGCTCCCAAAAAGATTTAGTCATTTTATAGATAACATCTTCAGGGATGCCTTTTCGTGTATATAGCCCAACCCAAGCCGCCACTGTTTGTGTCGGTTTAGTGTTGGCTTGATTGTCGCCATAAATGTCAGGACCGAACTGAGCTCTTGTGCGGCCAGGGATCCGCATGGTTGCTTTCATTTTTGGTGAATTCCAATCAGCGTCTCCAGCACCTAAGAAACGAAGCTTATTCGTAAGCGTCAATTGTAAGAAAGTGGCGGCAGGATGATTGGAAGCACCGGTATACATATCCAATTGTTTGTCCTGGAAGGCTTGCCACCCCGAACTAAAACCAAGTTTTACGGCCGTGTAATCCTTATTCATTTTCAAGCCGGTAATTGCCTCAATGAATTGAGCGGCAACAACTTTTTGGACACCCACAGGTGGACCGAGAAAAACTCGTTTGCCTTTTAGGCCTGCCAAAGATTTTATGCCGGAACTTTCATAAACAGCGAAATTATAGGTGCCAATACGGTAGTTAAATATTGAGCGAATATTTTTTGCCAGCTCAGGCGCATTCTTAACCTTTTTAAACATCGCCTTGCCCTTAGACATCAAAAACATCAAAGAAGGCGCACCAAAGAACAGATCAGTCTTGCCATTTGCCGCATCTAAAGCATGACGCGGCGCGGCGCCCGTGGCATTGATCTGTATTTCAATACCCTTATTGTATTTCTGAACAATTTTGGCAAATGTCGTATTGAGCGCAAATGGTGTCGGCAGACTTATCGTCGACATCTTGTAAAAATCTTTTGCCTGCGCACCACCAACGACCATAAATGTAATGGCAGCCGCAGAAACTAATTGAGTTGTTAGTCGTTTAGAAAACATTTCAACCTCCTAGTTGTAACGATTTGGGATAGTATTTTAGTTTAGTTATTAAATCAGATAAAAATACGTCTAACCAAGGCAAACCGGTTATATTGCAGCCTCCTTTTTTGCCTTTTGGGCATCCAGATACAATAGAGCTAATGCGGCAATAACGCCGATGACCTGCACCTCGATGAAATTGAGTAAAACGGTAATACCGAGTGCCATACGCAACACTCGAGAGATGATAGATAACCTATCGCGATCCACCCCTCCCAATGAGGTTGTCATCAGCCAGATTGCGAGAGAAAGTCTAATCAAAACGGATATGAATGCGATAATTTCGAATTCAAACACCAGCGATAGAGATGGATTATAAATAAGAACGAAGGGAATTATAAATCCGACGAACGAAAGCCGCAGTGCTTGAAAAGCAGTGAGTAAAGGATTGGCTTGGGCTATCGGCGCCGCCGCGTAGGCGGCAATTGCCACGGGGGGCGTTATCGCCGATAACACACCGAAATATAAAATAAAAAGGTGGACCAGCATTTTAGGAACACCAAGTTTTTCGATTGCACCGCCCATGATGATAACAATGATCACGTAAGCTGGGATGGTCGGCAAGCCCATGCCAAGAACCAAACTGGCAAGTGCCATTAAAACGAGGGCAAAAAACAAATTGGTGCCGGCAAAGGCAAGTACCATATTAGAAAATCGAATTCCGAGGCCGGTTAAATTCATGATGCCCACGATAATGCCAATCGCGGCGACGGCGACCATAATTTGCGCACATTGATGACCACCTTTTGCGATCGCGTCGATGAATATTTGAGGGCGTTTTCGCACAACGGGATTAATAAATCCCATCACAACACCTGCAACTGTTGCCCATAAACCGGCGGCGGCAGGAGACCGGCCTGTAATAAGAACGCCAATTATGACGATCACCGGCACAAAAAACATGAGGGAATTGATCCAATCATTTCGCGTTAAAACTTCGCGTTCATTCTTTGGAATGGCGGTTATACCAAGACGCCCAGCTTCAACCCATACAGCAATGAATAAGCTGCCGTAATAGAATAAAGCCGGCATCAATGCCGCCGTGATAATAATCAGGTAGGGAATGCCTGTGAAATCGGCCATGACAAAGGCGACGGCACCCATAACAGGGGGCATAAATTGTCCACCGGAAGAAGCGGCTGCCTCTACCCCACCGGCAAAAGAGGCTTTAAAGCCTCTCGCTTTGATCATCGGAATTGTAAAAACACCTGTCCCAACGACATTCGCCGTAACAGCGCCCGATATGGTTCCGAAAAATCCACTGGCAGCGATCGCTGCATGTGCAGGCCCACCGCGTAACGCTCCCGTAAGGCTCATTGAAATTTTAAGAAGCGTAGCTCCCGCACCGGTGGCCTCAAGCACGGCACCAAAAATAATGAATATAAATATCAGTGAAATAACGATTATGACGATAAAGCCAAAGACACCATCAAAGCTGTACCAGACGGTTCGCATGATCGTTTCCAGATCATAGCCGCCATGGGCAAAAATCCAGGGCAAATCAGCGCCAAACAAAGCATAGGCTATGGTTAAAACTGCGAAAAACGCGAGCGGCATTCCAAAGCAGCGTCTTGTCATTTCAATGACAGCCAACAACCCGCCACATCCAACTGCAATATCTGTTGGAAGAAAACTATATAACCCGCTTTCCAGTTCATCATAAACGGAAGAAAACCATAGAATCGAAAGCATCATTAAAAAGATGAGAATAAAATCAAGTGTCCAGTACCCAATTTTAATATGACGATTCTTCGATGGATATAGATTGGCCAAAGGCGTCGCTAAAGTCGTCAGAATCACAGACACGGCAACAGTAATGCTGCGCTGAAAAATTTCATCGATTATGCCGAACGCGGCCGTATAAATAGCGACTAAAGCGATTGCGAAACCGAAAACCCAGACGATTGGAGGAGCAATTCTATTCAAAGCACTTTATTCCCACGTTTTGCGCGACATATGCATGTCGTTCTCCCTGTTCGGAGTTAATGCATCCTCTTCGAAATCTTCAATGAGCACAATATTTTCTTGTCAACCGTGCCATCTAGTGGCACGCTGTTTTCTGCTGATTATTTAAATCTCATCGAATTTTTGGCGAAAATGAAAATGGCTGAACTGAAGAACAGGTCCTTAGATCGAGGTATAACCATATTAGAAGTACTTGCCGCGTTAGGCGCATGCACTCTCGCTGAGTTACACAAAAATTCGAAGATACCCAAATCCACCATCAGACGGCTACTTGGCACGCTGATTGCGCGACACATTGTCAGGCGATCAGTGTCAGACAAAAAATATCGAATAAATATTGTACTACCAGTCCACGAGCGAACCTATATACCAGAAAATTTCCCAATTAATATTGATGCCATAATGACAGATGCGATGGAACTCACGAAAGAGGTTGGTTGGCCGTCAGACATCAACATGCTCCAAGACAATCATATGACGATCATTGATTCTACGCGGCCGATGAGTCCGTTCAAAATATTTCCTGGCATGATTAATCGTAAGATAAATCTCTTTGGCTCAGCAACAGGAATCGCCTGCCTGGCAACAATGAACGATGATGAGATTGTTAAATATCACGAACGAACCAAAGGCGACCAAATATGGGGTCTTGCACGATTTGACCTGACTCTGGATCATTTATTGGCACGGCTAAACTTCAATCGAGAATGTGGCTACGGAACGCGCCTAATAGAATATACGGGGGGCGAAACGATTCTCGATGATGGTCTCGCCGTAATAGCCGTCCCTTTAATCAAAGACAAAAAACCCTGGGGAGGCCTCACCCTGCTTTGGACTCGGAGCCATCGTGAACATCAAGATTTTGCCGAAGAATTCCTTCCCTCACTCAGGCGCGCGGCAAAAAAAATCAGCGCCAAACTGGGCTAGTTTGAGCGCACTAATATTCGGTTTTAATTGGATTAATGTAAAAGAAGCGATAATAGAAAATAATCATTATAGATGTCCGCTTTTGGCTAGAAGCGGACGCTTTGACACCCCTGAGATAGAGTCTGCTTTACCGACACTGAGAGCTACTTTGTCTCAGAGGCTTCGGTCTATCGGCTGCT
>CAJXJM010000127.1 GCA_913054205.1 uncultured Rhodospirillaceae bacterium | reverse complement strand
TGGCGATGCAAGTTACCGGCGGCGCTCAATATCTTGCGCAGAATTTAATTGATGTTTTGCAGGGTGCCGCCCCGTCCGTGGTTCTTTCCGCATTCTTCCTGCTCATAGCTGCGCTTTCCAACATCATCAGTGCTAAGGCTGCTGCGGTGTTATTTACGCCAATCGCTGTTGGGATTGCGCATGAGCTTGGTATTCCTATCGAAGCTTTTGCCGTTGCCGTGGTTTTTGCCGCCAATTGTGCCGTTGCAACGCCCATTGGCTATCAGACGAGTTTGCTGGTGATGGGGCCTGGACATTATACCTTCGCTGACTTTGCTCGGGGAGGTGTGCCTCTTATCATTGTTATATGGCTGACATTTACATTCTTTGCGCCATGGTACTACGGTATTTAAGCAGTATCATTTCTAGAATCATAACATAGTATGCAATCTAGACGTGTTTCTACTTGAATTTGGCCATAAAATGCACCATTTGCCTGCAAGGCTAAGGAGAAATAATGCGAGCATTCTTTATAAGATATTTGACTGGACAAATTAATCAATACTGGTCAATCGTAATTTTAATACTCACCTATCTTATTGCTACTTCTTTATTGTTAATTTTAAATCCACCTTTCATGGTCGGAGCAATAGTATTTGTTATTATCTTAGTATTGGCATTAATTGGTTCGCTGCGCTCTGCGTGGAATACTATCAAAAATGAGAAAAAAGGGTTTCATAGATATTTTGGAATGATGATTTTATTACTGTTAATCTATGCGATAATTATTTCTATAGATGACGTGTTTCGTTTACTTCAAGATTAACCTTGTTGAATTTATTCTTTTGCTATCTTAAGAGAGAGACAGGTAGTTGGTGGTAGCTACTCTGCAATAAATCCGAATTGACTTTAGTAGGAAAGTCTTTACAACGTGCGGCGGGCTGACGGTCCCAACGCCGTCAACCTATCTGTAAAAAGATAGGAATTTGCTACAGTTTTGATACAGTGATTTTAAAACATAACGAAATCAATGTGTTAAGTAGTGTATTTCTATCTGTAAGGATAGGAGTAAAACAGATGACAAATATGACGAAACCGGACATCCGTCCGGCAAACCCTAATTTCTCTTCCGGACCCTGTGCTAAACGTCCTGGCTGGTCGCCAGCGGTCCTCAATGACGCCTTGGTTGGACGGTCTCACCGCTCCAAACCCGGCAAAGCCAGAATTCAGGAAGTTATTGATAAAACCCGCGCTATCCTTGGAATTCCTGAGGATTACCGCATTGGTATTGTTGCGGGTTCTGACACCGGCGCGGTCGAAATGGCGCTGTGGTCAATGCTCGGTGCCCGCGGCGTTGATATGCTGCAATGGGAAAGCTTCGGTAAGGGCTGGGTCGGTGATGTCACCAATCAGTTGAAGCTCAAGGATGTGCGGGAATTAAAAGCCGGCTATGGCCAGCTTCCCGATCTCAGTGAAGTTGATTTCACCAGAGATGTGGTTTTCACCTGGAATGGCACGACCTCGGGCGTTCGCGTTCCTAACGGTGATTGGATTCCAAGCGACCGTGAAGGGCTGACTTTCTGTGATGCGACATCCGCTGTATTCGCGATGGATATCGCTTGGGACAAGCTCGATGTGACGACCTATTCCTGGCAGAAAGTGATGGGCGGCGAAGCTCAGCACGGCATGCTGGTTTTGAGCCCTAGAGCAGTTGAACGCCTCGAAAGTTATACGCCGCCGTGGCCGTTGCCGAAGATTTTCCGTTTGACGTCTGGCGGCAAATTGAACGAGGGCATCTTTAAAGCGGCGACCATCAATACACCTTCCATGCTCTGTGTTGAAGATGCGCTGGACGGCCTCAATTGGGCCGACAGTATCGGTGGGCTTAAAAGCTTGATCCAACGTTCTGAAGGCAATCTCGCTGAGCTTGCCCGCTGGGTTGGCAATGGAGGTCACGTTGACTTTCTTGCCGATGTTCCAGAGACACGGTCTTGCACGTCGGTTTGTCTGAAAATTACCGCTGATTGGTTTGCAGCTTTAAGCGAAGATGATCAGGCCGCAGCGGCAAAACGCGTGGGTGCACTCCTTGATGAAGAAAGCATTGCCTATGATGTTGATGCTTATCGGGATGCACCTTCAGGACTTCGTATTTGGGCAGGCGCAACAATTGAGACCTCTGATCTCAAAGCACTAACGCCGTGGATTGACTGGGCTCTGGCTCAAGTCGCATCTGAATACGCTGCATAATTTTATTAAAATTTAGAAATAGAGGAGTGAACCCATGCCAAAGGTTCTAATTTCCGACAAAATGAGCCCGCGTGCTGAAGAGATTTTCAAAGAGCGCGGCATTGAAGTAGACGTTATCACCGGGATGGACCCGGAAGAGCTTAAAGCCTGCATTGGCGAATATGATGGATTGGCCGTGCGCTCTTCCACCAAGCCAAATGCAGAAATTTTGGAAGCCGCGACCAATATGAAAGTGATTGGCCGAGCCGGCATTGGTGTCGACAATATCGATATAAATGCAGCCTCTGCGCGCGGCATCGTCGTGATGAATACGCCGTTTGGTAATTCGATCACGACAGCCGAGCATACCATTGCAATGATGTTTTCATTGGCACGCGATATCCCGCAAGCGAGCGCCTCGACTCATGAAGGCAAATGGGAAAAGTCAAAGTTCATGGGTGCCGAGTTAACGGCAAAAACCCTGGGTATCATTGGCTGCGGGAATATTGGTGCCATCGTAGCTGATCGCGCTCTGGGTCTAAAGATGAAGGTTATTGCTTATGATCCTTATTTGTCCGAGGAGCGTGCGGCTGACTTAGGTGTTGAAAAAGTCGAACTGGACGAATTGTTCCCGCGTGCTGATTTTATCAGCTTGCATACGCCGATGACGGATGCCACACGCGGTATCGTCAATGCCGATGCTTTTGCTAAAATGAAAGATGGCGTTCGCATCATCAACTGTGCACGAGGTGGCTTGGTTGTTGAGGCTGATCTCAAGGCTGCCATTGATAGCGGAAAAGTCGCGGGTGCCGCCATTGATGTGTTCGAAGTAGAGCCGGCTAAAGAAAATGTTCTTTTTGGTATGGAGCAGGTTATCGTGACACCGCATTTGGGTGCGTCTACCGATGAAGCGCAGGTCAATGTGGCTATTCAAGTCGCCGAGCAACTTTCTGATTATCTCCTCGAAGGCACGGTCGTAAATGCGATCAATATGCCTTCCGTGAGTGCTGAAGACGCACCAAAGCTTGCGCCCTATCTCAAGCTCGCGGAACAGCTTGGCAGCTTTGCCGGGCAGGTGACTGAAACGGCGATCAAAAAAGTCCAAATTGAATATTGTGGTCACGCATCAGAGCTCAACACCAAGCCGTTGACGGCCGTGGTTTTAAAAGGGCTGCTGTCGCCGCTCCTGGAAACCGTGAATATGGTGAGCGCGCCGACAGTTGCCAAGGAGCGCAATATTGAAATCTCAGAAGTGACGTGTGAAAGTTTGGATGAGTTCCAGACTTTGATCACTCTGACGGTGACAACTGAGGCGCAAACCCGCGCTCTTTCGGGAACGTTGTTTGCCGGAGATAAACCCCGCATCGTTGAAATCAAGGGCATCGCGATTGATGCAGAGCTCGGTCCCAACATGCTGTTCATCACCAATGAGGATAAGCCCGGTCTGATTGGCGCTCTCGGAACCATGCTGGGAGAGAACAATATCAATATTGCGACCTTTAATCTCGGCCGCAACCAAGAGGGCGGCGATGCGATTTGTCTGATTGAAATTGATGAGCCGGTTTCTGAAGAAATTGCGGAAAAAGTCCGTGCCATTTCGCAAGTTGTTCGTGCGGTGCCGCTGAGATTTTAGGGCTGGTATAGCATTTCTAAAGCTATAGTTACTGAAATACGGCCCGCCATACTGTAATGGCGGACCGTGTCGACTTTCGCAATCTTCACCTTGTAATTCTCTTGACGAACCTTGTAAAGTGTCTTCGAAGCAAGGCGCTTTAATTTTTTAGCGTGACTGCAGGATTATCTTTCAAGGTTGTTTAAACCTTCCAAGGAATTTGTGACTGAAACCAAGCCGAATATTATATTTTCCTCTTTTGCTCGTTCTGGTTCATCTGAGCGATCATTTTGGGAAGTTCTGGTTCAGTTTTTAATGAATATTGTGTATCACCAAGGACACCGAATTCGAATTTCGACGATTGGGCATTGGCATTCGGTGATCCTGTTATCAACGCAACGCCAACCAGCAGTGATGCCAAACCGAATGATTGAATAAATATTATAGGTTTTCGATAAGAATTGTTTTTCATATAAATCATTATTTTATGCTCCCAGTTTATAGTTAGGTTCAGTTTTAGTTTGATTTTTTTTGCGGATGTTACTTCGAAAAAACTATAGCGTAATGAGGGAAAAAATCAAAATTGGAGAAAAGAGTATCTAATTTGGTGATTTTAGTTATTTCTGGAATATCCTATCAATCCCGTTGGCGTTAGTTGCGTGGCCTTTTTTGTTTTTGAAGGCAAAAATGGATTGCATTGTTGCGCCGCGCTGTAGCTTGGTTCGTAAAAAGTTATTTTTTCTTTGGATCCTGGATATTCTTCAGAAAACCTGTTGATTTATTATTTCAGACTCCGCACACTCACCGCAATAGGACCAGGCATTAGATAAGGCTAACAGGCCCCTAGATAAAATTGGGCCGAAGGCCGCACATTTTGGGAGGCACCATGACAACCGTATCGATGACGGTGAACGGCAATGCTGTATCAGCAGAGACCGAGCCGGACACACTTCTTTCAGATTTTATTAGAGAAACCCTAAGTTTAACCGGCACGCACATCGGCTGTGATACCAGTCAATGCGGTGCCTGTGTCGTCATGGTCAATGACGATTCCGTTAAAAGCTGCTCAATCTTGGCGGTGCAGGCGGAAGGCGCAAGCGTAACCACAATCGAGGGCCTCGCGACCAACGGTGATCTTCATCCCATGCAGAAGGCGTTCCATGAGAACCATGCACTGCAATGCGGCTTCTGTACGCCGGGCATGATGATCAGCGCGATTGATCTGGTGAATAAAAATTCAGATCTTTCAGAAGCTGACATTCGCCATGGCCTCGAAGGCAATATCTGCCGGTGCACGGGCTACCACAACATCGTCAAAGCCGTTCAAGCGGCTGCTGCGGAAATGAAGGGATAAGGTCATGCCAGATGGAAACAATACAGGTATTGGTGCGTCAGTTCTCCGCAAGGAAGACAAACGCTTTATAACGGGCAAAGGCAATTATACGGATGATATCAATCGTCCGGGCCAGACCTATGCTCATTTTTTAAGAAGTGATGTGGCGCATGCCACGCTCAACGGCGTCGATACAAGCGCTGCGGAAAAAGCCGATGGCGTGGTTGCGGTCTTCACCGGCGCGGATATAGCGGCTGCCGAACTTGGCGGCATTCCGTGTGGATGGGCGCTGACGTTCCAGAACGGTGACCCCATGAAGGAGCCGGGCCACCCTATTTTGGCGCAAGGCAAAGTCCGTCATGTTGGTGATCCGATCGCTGTCGTGATTGCCGAGAGCAGAAAGCAGGCAAAAAATGCGGCGGCGTTGATCAAAGTTGATCTTTCTGATCTGCCAGTGGTTATCGATATGACTAAAGCCATTGAAGGCGGTCAATCGGTTCATGATGAAGCTGAGGACAATATCTGCTTTGATTGGGCAATCGGTGACAAAGCTGAAGTCGACAAAGTCTTTGAAGGCGCGCATCACGTAACCTCTATCGATATCGTCAACAACCGGCTCATTCCAAACTCGATGGAACCGCGGGTGGCAATTGGTGAATTTGAAGATTCCACCGGTGATTACACGCTCTATACGACGACGCAAAATCCCCATTTGATCCGACTTTTAATGGGTGCCTTTGTCTTGCAAATTCCCGAGCATAAACTGCGGATCGTGGCGCCGGATGTTGGCGGCGGCTTTGGCTCTAAAATTTTCCATTATGCCGAAGAGGCATTGGTCACCTGGGCATCTGCGCAAATTAAACGTCCGGTGAAATGGACCTCGGATCGCTCGGAAGCCTTTATGTCTGATGCGCATGGCCGTGATCATGTGACCAAGGCGTCGCTGGCTCTCGATAAAGACGGCAAGTTCCTGGGGCTCAAAGAAGAAACCCTCGCTAATTTGGGGGCGTATTTGTCAACCTTTGCGGCAGCCGTTCCGACCTATATGCACTCGGTCCTGATGGCCGGTGTTTATACGACGCCAGTGATCTACAGCAACATTATAGCTGTCTTCACCAATACGGTGCCGGTTGATGCGTACCGGGGCGCTGGGCGTCCGGAAGCAACCTATATTCTCGAGCGTCTGGTCGATCGGGCGGCGCGGGAAATGGGCATTGACCAAGTGGACATTCGCCGGAAAAACTTTATTCCGGAAGATGCCTTCCCGTATCAGACGCCGGTTGCGCTGGCCTATGATTCAGGCAACTACAATGCCACGCTTGATACGGCTCTTAAACGCGGCGAAGTGGATGGGTTTGATGCCCGTAAAGCTGAGTCTGCTAAAAACGGCAAACTGCGCGGTATTGGCTATTCCACCTATGTGGAGGCTTGCGGCGCGGCACCTTCCGCCCTCGCTGGTGCCTTGGGTGCCCGGGCCGGGCTTTATGAGGTTGCCAATGTTCGCGTCCATCCAACCGGTAGTGTGACAGTTTTTACCGGCAGTCATTCTCACGGTCAGGGCCACGAAACAGCATTTGCTCAATTGGTCTCTGAAAAACTTGGTATGCATACCGACAATATAGAGATTGTTCATGGTGACACAGCTAAAATTCCGTTTGGCATGGGTACGTATGGCTCTCGGTCGTTAGCGGTGGGTGGTACCGCCATCGACAAAGCCTTGGACAAGATCGTCGCCAAGTCGATCAAAATTGTCTCTCATATTCTTGAGGCTGGCGAGAGCGACATTGAGTTCAAGGACGGAAGCTTTACCGTCGCAGGTACGGATAAGTCGATGGCTTTTGGTGAGGTGGCTTTGGCGGCTTACGTGCCACATAATTATCCGCTGGAGGAGTTAGAACCGGGCTTGGAGGAAACTGCCTTTTATGATCCGGCTAACTTCACCTATCCGGGTGGCTGTCATATCTGCGAGGTTGAAGTAGATCCGACAACCGGTGTCACAGAAGTTGTGAAATTCACCGCATCTGATGACCCCGGAACCGTGATCAACCCGATGATTGTTGAAGGACAGGTGCATGGTGGTATTGCCCAAGGCATTGGCCAAGCGCTTTTGGAGGGCTGTA
>CAJXJM010000126.1 GCA_913054205.1 uncultured Rhodospirillaceae bacterium | reverse complement strand
CTATTAAAGGACTAAAGAAATGAAACTCATAAGCTATAAAGCCGATGGTAAAGAGTGTTATGGCGTGGTTGTCGGCGATGGCATTGTTGATGCTTCCGCCCGTTTGGGGGATAAATTTCCAACGCTCCGAGACGTCATAGCGGCAGACTCGCTGGACCAGCTGAAGGCGCTTGAAGGTGAGGCAACTGATCATACGCTAGAGGCGATTGAATATGATTTGCCGATCCCAAATGTGCAAAAAATTATGTGTGCCGGGCGCAATTACCGGGCCTACCATGAAGTTGTCGAGGAAGGTGGGCCACTTCAATATCCGAGCATTTTTGGACGTTTCGTAAGTGGCTTTTCGGCTCATAACGAAGACATTCTTGATCCTAAGGCCGGCGAGCAATTTGATTATGAAGGCGAATTGGTGGCGGTCATCGGTAAAGCCGGTCGGCACATCTCAGAAGATAACGCGCTGGATCACATTGTTGGGTATACCATTATGAACGAAGGTAGTGTGCGTGACTGGATGGCGATGGGAACTCAAAATACGCCGGCAAAAAACTTCTATAAATCAGGCGGCATTGGCCCTTGGATTGTCACGGCGGACGACGTTGGCGATCCTGCCGAGCAACACATCTATACGCGCCGCAATGGCGAAGTCGTGCAGGATGCCGGAACGGAACTGATGATCTTCGACACCAAGTACCTCATCGCTCATGCATCAAGATTTACCCAGCTTGAGCCCGGTGACATGATCGCAACCGGTAGTCCTGCTGGATCAATTATCGGAACCGAGGAGAAAGATTGGCTTAAACCGGGCGACGTGATTGAAGTCGAGATTCCGGCTATTGGTAAATTGTCGAATACTGTTGTAGCTGAGTAATTGAAATATAGGTGATGGCAAGTAATCAATCCTCACCGTCCTCTCCTGAAAATCGAGTTCTCAGCGGCTACTCGGATAATTTCGTAGGGATCGGGCTTGCCTTGTTGTCTGCACTGTTGCTTATCATCAACGGCGCTATTGGCAAGCAGCTGGGTCAGGAAATGCACCCATTTTTACTCAACTTTATTCGCGCCTTCATTATGGTGATGTTTCTGCTGCCGTGGATTTTGCGTAAAGGCATCGCCGGAATTAAAACAAAGAGATCGGGTCTGCAATTTATCAATGGTTTGTTTTTTATGTTGGCTCTTTCAGCGTGGTTCTGGGCCTTGCCACGCCTTCCACTCGATTTGATAACAGCGGTAGGGTTTACAGCTCAGACCTTTGCGGTTTTGGGCGCAATATTTTTTCTCGGCGAAAGGTCCGAGCCTTGGCGATGGGGCGCGCTCGTTGTAGGTGTCATTGGCGCATTAATTATTGTGAGACCAGGTGTCGATAATGTTTCATTAGGCGTGCTGGCGATGCTTTTTTCATCCCTTTGTTTTGCTGTCTCAAAGCTACTTGTCAAAGTGATTACCCGAATCGATAGGCCGGAATCGGTTGTATTCTGGCAGGCTTTTTGGGTGGCACTACTCGCCTTTCCCATCGCCTTGTTCTTTTGGTCGACACCGAGTATGGAGCAAATGGCATGGATTATCGCATTAGCAATTGTCACAACGATGAACCATTTTTGCATGACTTGGTCAATAAAGCTTGCCGATATCGCAATCATTGAACCCATGGCTTTTACGCGCCTGATTTGGGCCGCAATCGTTGGCTATATTCTGTTTAGCGACGTGCCGAACACATTTACGCTGATTGGTGGTGCGGTTGTATTGAGCTCGGTGGTTTATATTGCTCGGCGCGAACGACAACATCGCAAGAATATCTCTAAAGGCTAGCTTTTTCGGACAATGGGTTGTTGTATTCATTTTCGGACTAATTATGGCGATAGGTTGCCCACGATCACAGGGGTCGTCTCAAGTTTTTGATCAAATTGAAATAGGCCCGCAATGCCGCAATTTTCCGTGACTCGGGTGGTGCCTTAGGTCATCATCATCTAATAATTGTTCGGTATACGAATTAAATTTTCATGCATGTTTAAGCCTGAATATTGGAGTGTCGCCAATGGGTATGCTCATTGATGGAAAATGGACGGACGATGACCAGTTTCGCAATAAAGATGGGAAATTTGTCCGTCCTGAAAGTATTTTTAGAGGTTGGGTGACTGCGGATGGCAGTGTTGGTCCAGCCGGTGATGCAGGTTTCAAAGCAGAGCCAGGCCGGTATCATCTCTACGTAACCCATAATTGCCCGTGGGCCTATCGCACGGTTATGTTTCGCAAACTCAAAGGTCTTGAAGATATTGTGAGTATCGCCATAGGTGGTGCCTCTGACAAAGATGAAGGATGGACTTTCAATGACGAGCCCGGCTCAGTACCGGATACCGTCAATTCTATTCACCGTCTCCATGAAGTCTATACCAAGGCGGCGCCCGACTACACCGGCCGGGTTACGGTCCCGACGCTCTGGGACAAAAAGGAACAAACCATTGTCAACAACGAGTCTTCTGAAATCATCCGAATGTTTAATTCAGCTTTCGATAATGTGACCGGCAATAATAACGACTATTACCCGGAGGAATTACGATCGGAAATCGACGCAATCAATGAAGTGGTATATTCCAACGTAAATAACGGCGTCTATCGCACAGGTTTCGCCGCTTCTCAGGAAGCCTATGAAGAAGCTTTTGACCGTTTATTTAATACACTTGATGAGTTGGATGAACGTCTCGGCAAGCAGCGATATTTGGTCGGAGATCGCTTAACTGAAGCAGATTGGAGATTGTTTTCGACTCTTTTGAGATTTGACATGGTTTATTACGGTCACTTCAAATGTAATAAAAAGCACGTTTACGAATACTCCAATCTTTGGAATTTTACGTTAGAGCTTTATCAGCATCCAGGGATTGCAGAAGTCACGAATTTTGATCATATCAAGCGCGGATACTATGGACTAATGCCGCGGGTGAATCCTTTGGGCATAGTCGCTAAAGGACCAGATATAGATTTTAACCAAGCTCACGACCGAGACCGGTTTTGAAATAATACAATTAAATCAACCAGTGTAGAGAGACCTCATTAAATGACTGATGTTGTTAAGTTCGAAAAACAAGGCGCAATTGGCGTAATCACAATCGATTCACCGCCGGCAAATGCAATCAGCTTTGCTGTAAAAAAGGGTTTAAATGACTATTTTCAAGCCTGCTTAGAGGATCACGAATGCAAAGCCATTGTCCTTACGGGTGGTGGCCGCATGTTTGTTGCCGGTGCTGATATTAGTGAATTTGGACAAACGACACCGGAAGGTGTGCCTGAACTCGAAGATATTATTACCAATTTTGAACTTTCTCCAAAGCCCATTGTGGCGGCTATAAATGGCTTCGCGCTTGGCGGGGGTATGGAATTGGCAATGGGCTGTCATTACCGCCTCATTGCTCCGACTGCGAGCGTAGGCCAGCCTGAGGTTAATCTTGGATTTATACCGGGCGGTGGTGGCACACAACGTCTGCCACGTCTCGTCGGTGTTGAAATGGCATTGGAAATGATTGTCAGAGGTAATCCCATCGATGCGGAGAAAGCACTGGCCGCCGGAGCCGTGGATGAAATCGTCGATGGAGATTTAATTGCACGAGCTGTTGAATTTGCGGAAGAACGCGCCGATAGCGGAGAGGCCCCGCGTCAGACTGGCCAGTTAACAGAAAAAGTCAGCGATGTTGATCCAAAGATATTTGATGACTGGCGTGAAAAAATCGCACCAAAATCGCGCAATATGGAAGCTCCGTTTGAATGCATCAATGCAATCGAAGCCTCAACAAAATTGGATATAGTCGAAGGAATCGCCTTTGAGCGCGAAATTTTTGTCCGATTGATGGCGACCAATGAAGCCAAATCAATGCGCCACATGTTTTTTGCCGAGCGCGAGGTCGCAAAAATTCCAGATGTCCCGAGAGACACCGCTCAGCAGGAAATCAAAAAAGCGGCGATTATTGGTAGTGGCACAATGGGCGGCGGGATTGCGATGAATTTCGCCAATGCTGGTATTCCGGTTGTTGTCGTTGACGTCGCTCAAGATGCGCTCGATGCAGGCTTGAAAAAAGTAAAAGACAATTATGCCGGCTCGGTTTCGAGGGGTCGTATCTCTCAAGATAAAATGGATGAGTGTGTCAGCTTGATATCCGGAACGACGGATTATGCTGATTTGGGCGATGCTGACATTGTCATAGAAGCAGTCTTTGAAGATATGAGCCTAAAGAAGAAGATTTTTGCCGAACTTGATAACGTTTGTAAACCAGAAGCCATTTTAGCAAGCAACACGTCTTCTTTGGACATCAATGAAATTGCGACAGCGACCAATCGTCCGGATCGGGTGTGCGGCACACATTTTTTCAGTCCGGCTAACGTAATGAAATTGATGGAAAATGTGCGGACCGACAAAAGTTCCAAGGAAACCATCGCAACTATAATGAGTCTCGCAAAAAAATTGCGTAAAACCGGCGTTTTGGTTGGCGTAGGTGATGGTTTTGTCGGAAATCGCATGTTGCACATTGCTGCCCGTATCGCTGAATTCATGCTCGAAGAGGGAGCATTGCCCGAGCAGGTCGATAAAGTTATTTATGATTTCGGTTTTCCCATGGGTCCTTTTGTCATGAGCGATCTCGCCGGTGTCGATGTGCGTTACCTCATTCGCCAAGAGCAAAAGAAACTATATGCCGACCGCCGGCAGTCCGTCATTATTGACCGACTCTACGAAACCGGGCGTTACGGCCAAAAAACCAATGCCGGTTGGTACAAATACGAGGACGGTAGCCGCAAAGCGATACCGGATTCATTTATGGAAGACCTGATCGTCAAAACATCCGCGGAGCTGGGATTTGAGCGGCGCTCATTTTCAGACGATGAAATTCTTGAAACCTATCTGTATTCCATAATAAATACCGGGGCCAAAGTGCTTGAAGAAGGACTGGCCATTCGCTCGAGCGATATTGATGTGGTATGGCATTACGGATACGGATTCCCGCGTTATTGGGGGGGGCCGATGTTTTATGCCGATCTTATCGGACTGCCAAAAATCTATGAAAAAGTCATTGAGCTCCATGAGCGTTATGGAGCATGGTGTGAGCCTTCTAATCTCCTAAAATCATTGGCTGAGGAAGGTAAGGGCTTTAAAGACTTCTCACCGGCTTAAGGTTGGCGTTGGATTTTTTATTCGCAGTTTATCTTGGCGTCGTATTTGAAAGCTCGTTTGTTCCAAGATGGTGATATCCAGATTCCGACGGTGCCGTTGCTGTTGGTGCCGCGTTTGCGGACTTTAAATGTCGCCTGCTGGGAATTTGTCATGCGAACGCGACGCTTCGAAATCAACGCCTTACCATCGACTTTATAAATGTTGATTTCGCCAAGGCGCGGCCATTTTTTACCAAGATTGGTAATTTGAAATACAGCCGTGTCTTTTATGCATCTTGCCGTCACCTCTATATCCAAATTCTTGCCGGTGCCAGAGGCCACTTGCGTTGCACGTGAATTTTTTGGCGATTTAGGTGTGTTGCCACCGGCTGCCGTGCTGAAGGATTCTAGATCTTTGGCCTCTATTTCTTGTTGGGATTTTTCTAGGCATCTGAGAACTTTTAGGCGCGCATTGATATCCTTAATATGGGCTTCGAGCTGTTTGCCCTTCAATTTCAAACCACGTGATTTAACCACGGCGACGGATTTGGAGTTGAACAGTTTTTGCATGCGATTGCGATAAGTTTGCCACCTGCCAATGTATCGATTCCAATTCCCTTTATAATTTTTTGTGACGGTCCTAATGACTCTGGCATGGCTCTTGCTCCACCACTCGACATTAGGAAGTTTCTCGCATTTTGCAGCGTGGAAGGTTGCATTGGCGGAATTAGGGTAAACAACCAAGGCGATTGGACCGGTCATCAGTAATAATAATATTAAGGAAATTTTTTCATTTTAAATAAGGGCTCTTTGAGTCAAATTATAGGCAGATCTCTGCCTTTTCTATTCTTCATATATAGGAAATTTTGTGCCCTCATTTAAACTGTGGATTACCGCAATATATTGGCAATCAACGATACGCCTTCGAGACTTTGACTGGTTTTAAGTGCGTTTAAATAAATTGCCTCTTATGGGTTGTTCGAATGCATATTCACCCTCCAATTTTGTACTAACTTCTTTGAATCGTTGGCGAATTTTGGCATCATGCTGTTCGAATATGGCGTCTCGGGCCGGGTTAATTGAGGTTGAATTGAGTTTAAAAGACTCAAAATTTTTGTGATGACTTTCGGTAATATAAATGGTCTCAACGACGTCTTCGAAGCCCATTTGAGGCGTGGATTGAATGCTTTGATAGGCCAATTCGCGAATCTCGGTCTCGTCATTGATCAATCTTCCGAGTTCAAACTGAGGTCCAGCGGCAATGGGTTCGGCAAAATAAAGTTTGCCGCCTGGTTTTAAGACCCGGTGAGCTTCGATAATTGCGGCGCCAAAACTCTCCTTTGGGACGTGATGAAAGCTGTTGAAAAACAAAACAATATCGATGGATTGATCGTCAAAGGGTAAATCTTCCGCGACTCCTTCAATGAAAGTCTCATTGCTGATTGGCGGCTCGGCACGAGCTCGTTGCAATTGGCGTTCGCCAGGGTCTATGCCGATGGCCTCGGCCCCCATTTCAGCTAAGAGACGGGTAACTTTTCCGGCGCCGCAGCCGACATCAATAATTTTGGCATCGCCAGGTTCCAGTAATTCTTTGAGCACCACAGCATGCGAGCGTTTGGGACAATCCAGATATTCCTGTGGCAATTTATTATTCATCTTTAATCCTTCTAGGCATCACTGTAAGTGACTTCAAATACTTTTACGGCCTCAGATTTTCCGCGGATCGGTAGCTCGCCCTTAGCGGAAAATTTGAGCGCCGCACCCAATTTAGTCTCGGCGAGTTCTTTCGATTTTTCAGAGACAAGAATGCGCGAGCCAAACTCTTTATTCAACCCTTCAAGCCTGGCCGCCACATTTACGGCATCGCCGTGGACCGTGTAGTTCAGGCGTTCATGAGCACCGACGGAACCAGCAACAACATTACCTGTGTTGACGCCGATACGGGTGACCATTTGCTCGCCGTGGCAAAATACGTGGCCGGCAAGGATTTGTTGAATCTCTACCGCGGACTGGATGGCCTCGGCCGCGTGATCTTCATTCGAAACAGGGACGTTAAAGGTGACCAGCATCGCATCGCCTTGGAACTGATTAACCACGCCGCCGTGACGATCAATGATATCGAAAAGAAGCGAGAAATATTCATTGAGTAAATTGACGACACCATCCGGTGACAGGCTTTCGCATATCA
>CAJXJM010000125.1 GCA_913054205.1 uncultured Rhodospirillaceae bacterium | reverse complement strand
ATCTCTCCTTCGCCAACCAGACGGCAAGGGCGGTTGTCTGAGCGCCCTTGATACCTTCGGGATGGTTATGGGTTACCTCTGCCGACTTCTCGGCAAGGTCGAGCGCCTCCCTCGGGGCCTTTGCGAACCAACCGACCGGGCTTACCCTCATGGCTGATCCATTGCCCCAGTTATTGTAGGGTACGCGGTTCGAACGCTGCACCCATTCCCGGAACATTCCGCCGTACCCAGCGTTCGGATAGCGCAACACATACCTGCTTAGAACGTCTGAAAGATCACCTTCGTTCATCAACCAATCCGCAACGGCGATGGTGCAGACGGTGTCATCGGTGAACGTGCAATGTTGACCAAACAAGGGGAAGTCTTTCGTCTTGATATTGTTCCGCTCGTAGATTGATCCGATAATATCATCGGTTATAGCGCCGATCATATCTGGTCTCCTGTCAGTCCGGCGTTCATGTTGACCGGCTTAGTATACCGAAACCATTGGTAATCGGTATAGGAGCTTTCACATTGAGACTTGAAAAATTGCTCGTGAAATTTCTACTTAAACACTGAGCGGCGCTGCGAATTTGCCGGAACCGCGTTGGGGCATTTTAGCCAGTGCAAAGCCCTGTTGATGGCAGGCACGCGTTATCACGATCGCTTTCCAAAGCACGCCACCGGCGATGACTAAAAATCCGCCAATGTCAGCGACCCACACCGGGGCGTCGCTGTTGAACAATAACGTGCCAAACAGGACCAAAGGCACGATGTGCGCGATAACATGGAGCTTTGGTGTAATCACACCGAGGATGCGCCGGTCGATCGGGCCGATTCCCCACTCTTTGGCATTGCTGACATAGCGCCGCCACAAATAGACGTTGAACAGGATCAGCAAGATTGCCAAGGGCGGGATCGGAGCGAAGGAGGGCAACTGATCGCCCCATTGGGAGAAAATCAAAGTGAGCAGAGCTATGCCTTCTAACAAACCAGTGGCGACCAGCATCATCGGCATTTGCGCAACCCGCCAGGTTGGAATGCCTTTTCCAGAATGCAGAATGCGACCTTGGCAATAGAGGAAAGCCGCTGCGCCCAATGCCGCCACGCCATGGAAGATCGGGCTGGGGCTCCAGAAATCCGCTGCAACGCCGAGATAAAATACGCCGACCGCATAAATTTCGCGCGACATCCAAGAGGTTTGAGGCCGCAAAATTGCAAATGGCGCGCGTAACTTGCGGCCAATTTTTAGCCACACAAAGAAAAGCCCTACGGCCATGATACCACCGGCGCCGATGTTGATATTGACCAATGCCTGATCTTCGAAGCCCACAAACAGACTTAGGAAGTAGGCCATCACGACGGTACCGGAGCCCAATCCACCCATAATAAAGTTCATCGCGGCGCGCATGTCCCAAAATGTTTGGCGCTGACCGACCAATGGGTTTTCCAAATCAGACAAGGCTTCATCGTCCAATTCATCTTCGACCGGATCACGGCTTGGAACAGCCGGGGTTTCGATCAAATACTTAATTTGAGGGTCATTGCCCAATTCTTCATGCATTTGAAAATAGTCACGATCCGCGACAAGTTTTGAAACTTCGCTTTCGGGATCGTTGAAATCGCCGAATTTAATTGCTTGGGAAATACAGGAAGACGCGCAAGCTGGTGTTGCCAGCGGATCAACACCCGGTTCCAAACCTGCCTCAAGACCGTCGTCTACCCGATCGATACAGAACGTACATTTCTGAGCAACGCCGAAGCGGTCTTCATGGGCTACTTTTTTCTCTTGAACGGTTTCTTCGCCGAAATAAAATTCTTTGTCATGAACAATGGTCCGGGCCTGATAGGGGCAGGCGACGGCGCAGGAGCCACAGCCGATGCAAAGATCGTAATCCATCGTAACCAGACCGTCTTCGCGTTGCTTGGTGGCACCGGTTGGGCATACCGGTACGCAGGACGGCTCGGCGCAATGCTGGCACCCGACAACCATGAACAGGCGTTCAACATCTGGGTATTTGCCTGTTTCGACGTCGAGTACTTTACGCCATTGCACGCCGGGCACGGTGTCATTTTCGTGTTTGCAAGCAGTCGTGCAGGTCTGACAGCCGACACACCGGTTTACGTCGATGGTCATGCCCCAACGTCTATGTGATATTTCATTCATGCGGGAGCAGCACTTTCAATTCTTTGTTCGGATCGTTTGGGACCATCGCCTTTGGAAATTTTCACCCGCGCGATATCTGAGCCACTGCCGGTGGAATCTGTAAGCGACAATGATAGTGACGTGAGCGAGTTTAAACTCGGTAAATTGAGGTCTTTGGCAAAAGGCGTTTTCCAATGATCGAATTGGCCAATCAAAACGAGAGTATCCGGGCGAACGCCTTCGCGCAGGACCGCATACCCTTTGGTGATACCGGTAACGGATTCGATCACCACAGGATCACCTTCCGCAAGCCCCATTTCCTTGGCCTTGCCGCGGTTAATCAAAACCCCTTTGTGGCCGGTAACGTTTTGGGCAACTTCATTGATCAACGGAATGCCGACATTAAGGCCCCATGAATACTGCATGCTACGGGATGTCAGCGCCCAGAATGGATAGTCTTCAGGATCACCGCCTTCTTCCCTAATATGGTCTTCCCATATATCTGGGAAGGGCTCATATTTTGGGAGCGCCTGGTATTCTTCAAGCTGCTTGTCCCACCATTCGATACCAGTCTCGTGCAAGCGGCGGGCAAGCTGTGTGCCATGGCGCAATATTCGTTCCTGATACGGCATCTCAAATCGAATTTTGTTCTTTTTGAGATGAGGGTAGAGATACCATTTTTTGGTTGAATACGGTTTGAGCATGTAGCCGTTTTCTTTAAACCAATCGAGGTCATGCACTTCTTCGCCATCCGACAATTTATGGCTCGCTGCCTTTGCGGTCGCATTCCAGATATCGTCCACTGAATGCTTTTCACTTTCGGACAGTCCGTAATCGAAATCATCTGTTTTCAGGCGTTGGCCACCAGCACCCCGATTAATCGCCGCGTTATATGGCTCAAGAAGTCCTGCGCGCGCAGCCAACTCTGTTGCGATATCCGTCATGTCCATATAATCAACGGTTTTCTCACAAGCTGGTTGGCGAATGGCCCAACCTTGATGCGCCCAAAGCTGCTCGACAAACTTGGCACTGCCAATTTGAATGAGCTGCGTGCTTTCTAAATCCGTCGCTTCAGGTAACAATATATCGGCGAAGTGATTGGTTTCGTCCATCGTGTAGGCGAAGGCGCAAATAAATGGAAATTCCGCGACGCGTTCACCGACTTCGGGGGCATTCCAAGACGAAATAACCGGATTGGTTCGATAGCAAAACCAAATGTCGGGTTTTGTCGGCTTTGGCCAATTGGCCGGGGCTTTCTTTTGAAACAGCCACGGTAGGTGCGCAGGACCCAAGGCCGGTGACCACGCAGAATTAGCCGCCAATGGCACCAGCGTTTGATAGCCATTTCGGATGCTGGGGTTTTTCTGCCATCCGTCCTTTGTGGTTTCGTTAAACGGGTATTCCATGAAACCATCCGGGCCACCGACAGCCGATTTCTGGCGATCATCGGCAGGGCGATTGAGCTTCACGTTCGACCCAACCATGCCGCCCGGCACTTCGAGGGCGCCGACAAGTGTCAGAAGAAGCGTGCGCGCCCAGCAACAATGATAACCGCCCCAGCCATTATTCACTGATTTACCGAGTAATACGGCGACCGGTCGATAAGGCATTTCTTCGCCTTCGACTTCAATCGTCTGACCAACACAGGCATTGGCAAGAAATTCATCGCCAACGGATCGAATACGCTCAGCCGGCACATCACTTTCGCCTTCGGCCCACTCGGGCGTGTATTGCTTCATGTGATCAATCAATTGCTGGAAGGAAGTTGTGACCTCTATGTTGTCGTGGATCCATTCATCTTCATCCGCGCCAATTTCGATACCAGAGCACGTGCAGCTACCCTCCATCGCCGGTTGTTTGATCTCACTGTCGAATGGCTTGGCGGTATTGTCGGAAAGATCAAAAATCAGTGGCTTGCGGGTTTCTAGATCGCGCATCCAATAGCCATTGGGGCCAATGAGATAGGGCGAGTTGCTGTCCTGCTCAAGACGTTCGACATCACAGACTTCACGCCAATCGCGCTCAATTAGAATACGGTGGATAACAGCATACAGAAAAGCCGCATCTGTCTGAGGTTTGATGGGAATCCACTCAGCCGCCACGCCTCCTGTCACGGATTGATGCGGCTCGACCTGGACGCGTTTCATGCCGCGCACGCGCGCATCTGCATGACGCCAGATACCCGCAACACCCGCCGCCGCATCACCATTATGGCCACAGGACAAAATATAATTCACCAGCGGGCTATCGACCGCAACGATGAAGGCGCGGTGCCAAAGCTCGCCATACAAATGCTCCGAGTGATAACACTTTACGCCTTGGCCAGACCCAAAGCCCATATCAATTTTTCCAATGGCAGCAAGGAGCGCCGGAAAGGTACCCATGTATTGGGTTGGTGTGCCGCCGCCGCCAAAACTTGCCGCGACGCGCGGGAAGCCAGACTCATCCACCAATCCTGTGTCCAATATACCTTTTAATTTACCTGCAACTGTATCGAGCGCCTCATCCCAGGAGATCGGTACAAAGCCCGGATCTTCGTCGCGGCCTTTTTTTGGGTTTGTCCGTTTCATCGGTTGCTTGATGCGGTGCGGGCTATAGGTTTTTTGGATCAATCCATAGGCCTTGACGCAGACGCGTCCTCCACCTGGATGTTCATCTTGGATATCGTAATTCGATTCCATTCGGACCGCGATCCCGTCCTCGACTTCAACCTTCATGAGATCGGGACCTGCGACACATTGATAGCAGAACGTGGCGACTGATTTTTTATTGGGTTTTTTGGTGGATTGATCCATTTGGATGATCTTTCCTCTTTAAAGAGTTTCGATTTTAGCGCGCTTGGCTTCAAGCCGCTCGAAGGTTTTCGCCTTATCAACGACAAAACGATTGTGGACGCCTTTGCCGACTTCTTCCAGTGAATCCTTAATCTGCGCCGACATTGTAATTGCGCGGCCATTCACTTCGGTCACAGTAATGGTGACTTCAATGCTATCGCCTTCGACTGTTGCTGCAAGGTGATCTACTGAGACGTGCGTGCCAACTGTATCTTCACCCTCATCCAAATATTCCATCAGCCAATTACGGGCGGTGTATTCAATATCGAGTACCATGGAAGGCGTTGCGTAAACGCGCCCTTCATCACCCATAAAAGCGATGGTGCGTTCCCGGTCAATTTCAATTTTCGCGGTGGTTGATAAACCTGCGACCAAACTATCTTTCATATTTTAACTCCCTATCCCGCGTTTGTACTGTACCAGCAATAGGCGGTCAATTAAATGTTCGATTACCGAACAATATTGCTTATTTCCACATGGCGATATACTAATCTGGTTTAATTCAATCGAAGAAAGTTGGATACAAAATTTGATGCCTAAAATTGATACAGATGTACTCATAGTCGGGGGTGGTCCTTGCGGATTGATGCTGGCGAATGAGCTGGGACAGCGCGGAATTTCGACGGTGCTTTATTGTGATCGGGAAGGGACGTCACCTGATCCACAAGCCAATGCGACGCAAGCCCGCACAATGGAGCATTTCAGGCGTCTCGGATTTGTTGATGAAATTCGAGATCGTGGGTTGCCGGTTGATTACCCGACAGACATCGCTTATTTCACGCGCTATACGGGACATGAATTAGCGCGGTTTAAATTACCGTCCTCAAGCGAAGCCAAAAAACTTATCAAAACGATGACGGGCTCTTGGAGTGCCGCAGAACTGCCGCATCGCATCTCGCAAATGTATGTAGAGCAAATACTGAGAAGGCAGGCTGAAAAACTTCCCAGTATTGATCTGAATTTCAGCGCGCCGGTGATATCGGTCTCTGATCAGGGAGATTTTGTCAGCGCGGTGGTCGAGCAGGATGGCACGCAGAAAGAAGTGCGTGCACGATATCTCGTCGGCTGCGATGGACCTAGAAGCCTGACCCGTAAATCACAAGGTATTGAATATGCCGGCGAATCCGGAGTGGTCCGCGAGTTTTTTGGCGGGAGGATGGATGCGACCTATTTTCGCTGTCCGAAAATGTACGAAATATTGTCTGGTGAGAAGGCGTGGATGTATTGGGCTTTTAATCAAGATCGCCGAAGCTGTTTAGTCGCCTTGGATGGCGAGTCAGAATTTGTCTATCACACTCAATTGAAGCCCGACGAAGAAAATCTTGAGATCGACGAAGCGAAGGCGCTCTCAATGTTCGCTGAATCCATGGACGCAGATTTCGAAATAGAAATCATTTCGCGGAATTCCTGGACAGCGGGTTTTGCCTTGGTCGCGGAGAAATTTAATCAGGGAAACATATTTATCGCCGGCGATGCAGCACATCTGTTCACGCCAACGGGCGGCCTTGGCTACAATACAGCTGTTGAAGACGCAGTAAATTTGGGTTGGAAACTGGCGGCTGTTCTCAAAGGGTGGGGCGGAAAGCAACTTTTGGATACCTACCACGTTGAACGTCATCAGAATGGTGTTCGAAATACGTCTTTCGCCCGCAAATTTGCGGATTCCCTTGGTGGGTTCAGTGTGGCACCTGATTTGGAAGATAATACCGAGGCCGGAACAGCGGCCAGAAAAATCGCAGGGGAATATCTTGAAGCCCATGTGCGCGCCGAATTTAACATCCCCGGCATTACCTTTGGCTATCGTTATGATGACTCACCAATTATCGTTTCAGATGGCGTTGAACTGCCGCCTGATGTTGCCAATGAATATAGTCCGACAGCTAGCCCAGGGGGCCGCGCGCCGCATGTGTGGCTCGATGAGGCGACGTCTCTCTATGATAAATTTGGCTTTGAATTTACCCTGCTGCGCCTTCAAGACGGTATCGACAGTTCGGTCTTTGAGCGGGCGGCGACAGCGCGCGGTGTCCCGTTCACTGTTCTTGATCAATTCGACGAGGACCTGCGCTCGCTTTATGAGGCTGATTTGGTGCTCATCCGTCCGGATCAGATCGTTGTCTGGCGGGGAAATGAAATGGATAATCCTGAAAGCATTTTGGCGCAGGTCACGGGAAACTAATCCAACTCAAACGCATCTTTGTAATCGATTTTGAGAGCCGGGTCCTGATCCTCTTTGTAGAGGATTTGATTGCCGATTGTCAGGACCTCCATCTCGCAGCCCATGAAACAACGAAATGCATCTTCCGGTGTGCAGACGATTGGCTCGCCGCGGACGTTAAAGCTGGTATTGGCAACGACAGGGC
>CAJXJM010000124.1 GCA_913054205.1 uncultured Rhodospirillaceae bacterium | reverse complement strand
GAGGCCTTAAAAGCTCAGATTGATGGCGGCACGCCGTTTGAGCAAGTTGCCAGCGAAAACTCCGAGTGCCCTTCTTCTAAGCAAGGCGGTGACCTCGGTAGCTTTGGCCGCGGTGCCATGGTGCCAGAATTCGACCAGGCTGCGTTTGATTTAGAGATTGGTGCTTTAAGCAACGTGGTTGAGACACCTTTCGGGTATCATCTTATCTACCGCACCGAATAGAATTTTTTTCATTTTTGAAGAAGCCGAGGTTGGAAATGATCTCGGTTTTTTTGTGCCTACTCTGTAAAAAAGGCCAGCTCGGAGGCAAGCTCGTCATCGCTCATCGGGTAGTCGAATCCATTGCGGGGGTTAATCAGGTCAGCATTTGAAATCCCGGCCAGCTTTGATTGCAGATCGGTTGCCAATCGCATCGGCAAATCTGCTTTCCACGCCACCGCCGTAACTCCTTTGGCGCTTCGCAACTCAATAATTTTCTCGACGATATTGATGTCAATATCTGCGCGCACGGCTAACGCAGAGCGCACAAATTTTCGGTCTCCACTTCTCAATGCCAATTCTATATCTTTTGGCTCAAGTTTACCTTCGCGCTTGAGGCGTTTTGCTGAGGTCAAAGAGATATCCAAAGAAGCATCGATATTTGCACCAATAAACTTGACAGATTCGTCATCATCCTCTTCTTCCGGCAATTCCACCTCTGCAATTTCAGACGCGCTTAGCTCAATTCGGCGATGTACTTCTTCTTTTACCCGCATTAAAGTCGCCTGATCGAAATCTTGGCGCTTTTCGAGAATATGAAGATAATTGTCCGCAACAAACTCGGCCAGACGCAACGCGGCAGCGATTTGCAGTAGCGGGCGACGCACAAGAGGCTCCTGCCACGCGGCAACCTCCTGGGATCGCTCGACCAACATATCGAGCGTCTCTTCCCTAATTTGGGCGCTGTCGTTTTTTAGCAAATCAGTAATGGCATCCTTCGCATCTGAATTTACGATGGCATCTGAAATCCCCGTCGATACTGTCAGGCGATTGGCAATGGCACTCAGCGCGCCGCTTTTTGGACGACGGTTTATGATGTGAAGCAAATCATCATCGGTCAGTACTGGCGAATTTGCCAGAACTGGAACGGATACGATCAATTCATCATCTTCGGCCAATTGACGAATTACGCTTGGCGGCGCGTTAGCCACTTCTTTCAATGATTCAGCTAGAATTTGCCTGATTTTCGGAAATTGATCGCGGGCCAATTGCTCTAATATTTTTACCGTCACGGCGCGAATGTCTTCGCGTTCTACGGAATTGAGCTGAGGGGCCAGCTTCGCAATTTTTTCGGCCAGGCAACAACGAACTTCGACATCTTCATCACTCGCTAGAACGGCATCGGCCTGGCGCGGTGTAGAGCCATTCTTTGCAATTTCTCGGCGAACTACGGGGTCTGGATCTTCAGCTAAAAATAGAGGATTTCTGGTTTTGCATCTTGGCGCTCGGCCAGCTCTCTACGGACGTCAGAATTTTGATCGGAAGCCAATTTTTTGGCCTGACCATAGCTCAATGAAGTATCTTTAGAGCTGAATAAATTTTTAATTCGATCAATTATTGAAGACATGTTTTTATTTGCTAACCTGTGTACCTTCTTGCCTATAGCTATATGGGTACGTAGCCGAGGTTTTCCAGAGAAAATAAACGATACAAAGCGATTATTTTTATCCAAACAGTTGCGTCTTAGCATGCGATAACCCAAATTAACTTTGAGTGGGGAAAATATCGGTGTCGAGCGGTCAAATTGCCGTTTTGCATTCGTAAATTCAGGAAATTAAATGCGTTCATTAGAAGCAGATGCGCCGGAAAACAAAGGGCCGCGCAACGACCTCAGAACCTTAAAAACTTTAGTGCCCTATCTCTGGCCAAAAAACGCCATGGAGATGCGTGCACGTGTTTTCATCGCTATGGTGTTTTTGGGCCTTGCAAAAGGCATTAATGTCGGCGCGCCCTTGCTTTATCGGGAAGCCGTTGATGCCCTTTCCAATAATGTGGAAGCCAACTTGATTGTCCCGGTCGGTATGGTCGGTATTCTCATTGCCTATGGTATGGCGCGTGTTTTAGCGTTGGCCTTTGGTGAATTTCGGGATGCAGTATTCGCCAAGGTCGCCCAGCGGGCGATTCGCGAAGCTGGACTAAAGACCTTCCGGCATCTCCATCGACTGGCTTTGCGCTTTCATTTGGATCGCCAAACCGGCGGCCTCTCCCGAGCCGTTGAACGCGGCACTAAAGGTATCGATTTTCTCCTCAACTTTATGCTGTTCAATATTCTGCCCACACTGTTGGAAATTTTACTTGTCTGCGGCATCATGTGGGGATTGTTTAGTTTTTGGTTCGCCCTCGTCACCTTTATAACCATCGGGATTTATATTTATTGGACGATAGCGGTCACTGATTGGCGTCTCAAATACCGCCGTCACATGAATAAGATGGATGGTGAAGCCAACACCAAGGCCATTGATTCGTTGCTCAACTATGAAACCGTCAAATATTTTGGCAATGAAGAGCATGAGGCGATGCGCTTTGATCAAGCGCTTAAATCATACGAATCCTCTGCGGTTAAAAGTAAAGTCTCCTTATCGATGCTCAATGTTGGACAAGGCGCGGTCATTTCCATTGGCATGACGATATTGATGATCATGGCAGGCTTCGGCGTACAGGATGGCACCATGACCATGGGTGATTTTATCTTGGTAAACATTTACCTCATTCAGCTTTTTCTGCCGCTGAATTTTTTGGGTTTCGTCTACCGCGAGATCAAACAATCGCTCACTGATATGGATGAAATGTTTAGCCTGCTCGAACAAGAAACTGAAATTGAGGACAAAACCTCGGCACCGGAACTCAACTTGACCGGCGGCGAGATCATATTTGAAAATGTCTCATTTCACTACCAGCCCGAACGCTCTATTCTCAAAGACGTTTCCTTTGTCGTAAAGCCCGGCCAAACCGTCGCAATTGTCGGCCCTTCAGGTGCAGGAAAATCAACAATTTCCCGTCTACTGTACCGTTTCTACGATGTCACCGGCGGACGGATACTGATAGATGGACAGGACATTCGAGACGTCACACAAGATTCGGTTCGGGCGGCCATTGGCATCGTGCCGCAAGATACCGTGCTGTTTAACGACACGATCTATTACAATATTTCATACGGACGCCCCGCCGCCTCACCTTCAGAAATCGAAGACGCCGCGCGGCTTGCCGCTGTCCACAGTTTTATTTCGGAGTTGCCTGAAGGCTACAATGCGCGGGTCGGTGAACGCGGGCTCAAACTGTCGGGCGGTGAGAAACAGCGTGTCGCTATTGCCCGGACGATTTTAAAAGGCCCTGAGATTTTGATCTTTGATGAGGCGACGTCGGCTCTTGATACCCATACCGAAAAAGAAATTCAGCAATCCTTGCGCGAGGTGGCAGCCGATCGAACTGCGCTGGTAATCGCCCATCGGCTCTCTACCATCATAGATGCCGATGAAATTATCGTCCTGGATCATGGCCGCATTGTCGAGCGCGGCACTCATTCTAATTTGCTCACCCAAGAGGGTGTCTATGCCGGCATGTGGAAACGCCAGCAGGAAACCGACAAAGCAAAGGAAACCTTAGAGCGCAATTTGGATGAAGACGCCGTTGCAGAACCGACCGAAGCCGCAGAAGTGTTAATTAAGTGACAGTCACTTAATTATTATAAATTGTACCCGGTACCTAGGAAATCTAGAAATGATATCAATCACTTAGATTTTTGGGCAATTATTTCTTTGCGATTGAGGGTCATTTGGATCGCGCTTTCCACTTCGCCGGGGGACATTTTGGATTTTAGACTATTCAGAACAAGGGACGATACTTTTATGCCGGAGCGGCGGGCGATCTCCAGCCACATCAAAGCGCGACCATTGTCTTTGAGAACGCCTTTTCCCTGGGCGTACAAAAAAGCGAGACTAACCTGGGCTTCTGCAATCCCGGCATTGGCAGCGCGTTGGTAGAGCGCACTTGCCCGCGCAAAATTCTTTTCAACGCCCGATCCGCGCTCATGCATCAATCCGAGGTTATAGGCGGCGATCATTGAACCTGACTCCACAGCGCGTTTAAACCATTTGGCTGCTTGACCCAAATCGCGCGATACCCCTCGGCCTGAATAATAAAGTTCACCGAGCCGAAATTGAGCTGGCATCTGGCCCTGGATGGCAGCCTTGGCGTACCATTTCGCAGCGGATTGGATATCGATTTCGATGTCGACGCCGTTTTCTAATCTGCGCGCAAATAGATATTGCGCCTCAACATCACCACTTTCAGCGGCCCGTTCCATCCAATGGTGCGATTGACCGTAATTAGCGGGAGGTGCCAGCTGCGCAGAGGCAAGGCTGCCAAGAATAACCAAAGCTGAAAACGAAAGTCCTGAAACAATAAATTTCATAGAATCCTCAAATGAAAGACCCGACGCATTATTTGCATCGGGTCCATAATAACCGCCAGATTAAGATACCGCCATAACATAAGGGGTTTTTATTATTCTTCCCGGAGTTGAGCGGCCTCTCTGCTTTCCGGCGCCACAGGTTCTGTGATCTTCATCGCCCTCAACTCAATAGCCGTTTCTTCGTCCAATCGACTGGCATCCCGGTTTGGCAAAGGTTTGCCAAATCCAACGGTGGTAAAATACCGTTTACGCGGACACGCGGTTGCGGCACCGGTTCAGGATCCTTCACCCATTTAGATATGCTTTCGGTCGGAGGTTGTAACTCCGGCACCTCTGGTTTGTCAGGCTCATCCGTACGCGATGGATGGGGACCATAGTAATTTACCAGCCTTTGTTTGTCGGAGTGCTGTGGTTCTTTGAAACATTGAACGGCAGCCAGTGTCTTATAACAATAGACCGGCTCCTGATCATAGACCGCTTCTTCATACGCATCTATGTAACCACACCCACCCAGAAATAAGAACAAGGCGGTAGATTTTATTGCTTTGTGCATTCTACCTTCTCCTAATTCAAATTCCCACTGAACAAGAGCGGCGGGAATCTGGAGCTTGCAGACTGCCAGAGAGTCGTGAAAATCCGGTTAACGGCTGAAGAAGCATAAAAAAACGGCGCTCCCAACTGGCAGCGCCGCTTTGATTTAGCGAACTGAAAAGAAGTTGTTATTCCGGTCCAGGCAAATCGGTCAAAGGCTTGTGGTTAAGCTGTTCTGCACGGTCCAATTTAACCAGAACTGCCGTCCCCGCTTTGTCAGCATCATTTTCGCGTTCTTTTGGATGCATTGTGTTCCACACTTTTTCACGCACATCACCTTCTTCAGCGTGGATTTCAGCGGTGCCATAAAACCGCGCGATACCGCCAGCTGGCAACAAGCCATTGCCGCCGCGCGCGCCAAATTCTGGATTGCGGAAGTAAACCGTCACTTTGGTACCATCGACAAGTGTTTCATTGGTAGTACCCCGGCCACGTTCCCAAATCGCCAAAGTGTTTTCATCATAAACAATAACACTGCCGCGTGGGCTGATTTGCGCAAAACCAGTGTCGAGCGCAACGCCGACCAAGCATACGTTTTTTGGAAAAGCATCATTGATGCCTTCAACTAACCATTCTGGAACTAAACTCATTTTTGTATTACCCCATTCGTAACTGTTGTTTCTAATTGTGATGTTAAATTTATCCACGGTTTATACAGGGCCAACATAGAATTGGCACGCATTTATGCGTTCACATCGACGACAACGCGTCCTTTAATCTGCCCTGCCAAAATATCGTCGGCATAGCCGGATATTTCGCCAAGACTAACAACGGTCGCCGCATCGCCAAGTTTGTCTTGCGGCAGTTCTTTGGAAAGCCTGTCCCAAGCAATTAGACGCCTGTCTTTTGGACACATGACGGAATCGATACCGAGCAAATTAACACCTCGGATAATAAACGGTATGACGGTGGTCTCCAGCTTGGGCGATGCCGCCAATCCGATTGCAGCAACGCTCGCGTGATACTTCATACCAGCCAGCACATTCGCTAATATCGGGCCGCCGACATTGTCAATTGCAGCGGACCAGCGCTCAGCGCCTAAAGGCCCTTTTGGCGCTTCTTCCAGCTCTTCCCGGCTGACAATGCTGGCTGCGCCCAAAGATTTGAGATACTCCGCGGTCTCAGCCCGGCCGGTTCCCGCTGCCACTTGATAGCCGAGATTGGCCAAAATTGCTGTTGCAATGCTGCCAACGCCGCCGGCAGCGCCGGTGATGAGAACTTCGCCTTCACTTTCCGGAGTAAGCCCGTGATCTTCCAGCGCCATAATAGCCAGCATGGCTGTGTAGCCGGCCGTACCAATCGCCATAGCTTGTTCGTTCGAGATATTGTCCGGCAATTTTACCAGCCAGTCGGCATTAACCCGGGCTTTTTGCGCATAGCCGCCCCAGCACACTTCTCCGAACCGCCAACCATTCAGCACAACCCGATCACCGGCATTAAAATCTGAACTTTCGGAGCTTTCAATAACGCCCGAGATGTCAACGCCCGGCACATGGGGATAATTCCGCACCAAACCGCCGAGCCCTTTGAGGACCAGCCCGTCTTTATAATTCAGCGTCGAATAATCAACTGCGACGACCACATTACCTTCCGGCAAATCATCAAGTCCGACACTTTCAACGGCTGAAGTTACGCCATCATCATTTTTATTAAGCACAAGGGCGTTAAATGTATCCGCCATGTTATATTCCTTCCGAAATGAATATTATGGTTGGTCTTTTATTTTCCAGCTCAATGTTTTGCCTGCCCTGAACGGACGAATTGAGCCGCCGTCTGGCACCGCTATCGAGTCCGGCACCCGCCAATCTTCCTTGAGCAATGTTACCGATCCCTCATTGGCATCCATGCCATAAAAATCCGGGCCATGCAAAGAAGCAAAACCTTCAAGCCTATCCAAGGCATTTTCTTCATCGAACACTTGAGTATAGAGCTCAAGCGCATTTACAGCAGTAAAGATACCGGCGCAGCCACAGGCGGCTTCTTTGTCGGTAACCGGATGCGGTGCCGTATCGGTGCCTAAGAAAAAACAGCGATCGCCGGAAGTTGCGGCTTCTCTAAGGGCCAGTCGGTGCTCTTCGCGCTTGGCAATCGGCAGGCAGTAGCGGTGCGGATTGATACCCCCTTCGAATATATTGCTGCGATTTATTATTAAGTGATGTGCGGTAATTGTCGCCGCCATTTGATCTTTATGAGCGCGGACAAAATCCACAGAATCTTTTGTTGTGATGTGTTCCATGACGATTTTGAGATTTGGGAACATTTGAGTTATCGGCGTTAGGATGCGCTCAATATAGACCGCCTCACGGTCAAATATATCAACCGCCGGA
>CAJXJM010000123.1 GCA_913054205.1 uncultured Rhodospirillaceae bacterium | reverse complement strand
CATTATCAAAGAGTCCTCAACAACAACGGCCTCCAAAACTTGGCCGGTTGGGCTCGCCGAGCCTTCATGGAAAGCATTCATCAGGCGGATTTCCAGAGGCTCGATACCGAGCGCAGCAGCCATATCATCCATGTGAGATTCATAAGCGAAACAAACCTGCGGTGCACCAAAGCCGCGCATCGCTCCGGTCATGGTTTTTGTCGTATAAACCGCATAGGCATCAACATGAAGGTTCGAGATATTGTACGGACCCGCTGACAAAATGCAGGCTTTGCCCAAAGTCGTTTCCGACCAGGAGCAATAGGCCCCGCCATCACACACAAGCCGAACTTTTCGAGCCATGATTTTGCCCTCTTTCGACATGCCGGTTTTGTATTCCATGACAAAGGGATGACGCGTCGTTGAAGAAATGAACTCATCTTCGCGGGTGTACACGCATTTAACCGGACGCCCGGTTTTTTTAGCCAATAACGCAACGATTGGCTCAGTCGTGATTTCGTTTTTACCACCAAAGTTACCGCCGACAATGGTCGCGATTATGCGAATTCGATTGATGGGCAATTCCAGAACGCGGGAGATATCAGCACGGCCAAGTGTAATCCGGCCTAAACTTGAATGTACGGTTACGCGGCCATTGGCATCCCACTCGGCAATAGAGGCGTGCGGCTCAAGCGGAACGTGTTCGACCATTTGCGTGGTGAAGGTTTTCTCGAATATAAAATCCGAATCAGCAAAGCCTTGTTCGACGTCACCTTTTTTGATCGTTTTTGACGCATAGATGTTGCTCTCATTATTATGAATCTTATAGGCATCATCCCTCATCGCTTCCAGCGGATCAAAAACATTGGGGAGTTCTTCATACTCGACCTTGATTTTTTCAAGCGCATCCAATGCCTGCTGCTCGGTCACCGCTGCAACAGCTGCAACACCATCGCCGGCATGACGTACAATGTCATCGGCCAAGAGGGGTTGATCCTGCAAGGATGGGCCAAAACTGTTGACCGGAAATTCTGAACCAATGAGAGTTGCCATAACACCCGGCATTTTTTCGGCTTCAGATACGTCAATGCTTTTGATCTTCGCATGAGCAATGCCGGCGCGCTTAACTTTGGCGTGAAGCATGCCGGGGAAGAACATGTCATCGATATATTTAGTCTGACCGAGGCCGTGCAGGCGGCCATCCGGACGAGTTGCCCTTTGGCCAACCGCTGGCGTTTGCTCCCGCGCCGCCGCAATGCCAATTTCTTTTGGAAATAGCGTTCTTTCGGGTACCGCCGGCAAGCGCAGATTGTCGTCTGCTTTGCGAAGACTTTCGAGTGTTACTTCTTTTTCTTTGGTTTTTACGTCATCTACCATTTTTCATTCCTCCCTCACGCAGCACGCGGGTTTTCTTCAGGTACTTTTTTACCTGTGATTTCTTCATAGGCATCTATGACGCCCTCGATGATCTTGGTATAGCCTGTGCATCGGCACAGATTTCCAGACAAGGCGTCCTTAATTTCCTGTTTGGTGAGGTCTTCGCCTTGATCGATCAACGCTTTGGTCGACATGATCATGCCCGGACCACAAAAACCGCATTGCAGAGCAGCAACATCTTCGAACGCCTTTTGGATCGGATGGTATTCTTCCAAAGTTGATAGGCCTTCTATGGTCTCGATCTTCTTGCCTTCTGCCTGACCTGCTAACATCAGGCAGGCGTTAACCGCCATGCCATCAACCAGCACCGTGCAGGCACCACAGTCACCGACATCACAGCCCAGCTTGGCACCGGTATAATTTAAATCTTCTCTGAGCATTTTGAGAAGAGTGGTTTCCGGCGGGACAGAAGCTGTCTTCTCCTCGCCATTCACAATTAAAGTTATATCTGTCATTTTATTCCTCTCCTCTCTTAACCGTTGGCCCGAGAATTAGCTATGTCGAGCGCTGCTTGCAGCGTGCGCCGGGTGCCAACTTCAATGAGATCATTGCGGTATTCCTTGGATGCCCGGAAGTCATCAATCGGATTTGCTTCCGTGACGGAGACTTTTGCAGCCTCGTTGATCAACTCTTCAGAAACAGCCTGGCCTTCAAGTACCGCCTCTGCCTTCGTCGCCCGAATAACCACCGGCGCAACCGCGCCCAATGAAATTCGAACGTCTTTGAACTTGCCGTCTTCTATCGTAAAGCTTGAAGCTGCATTCACCAGTGCCAAAGCCTGACCCTTGCGCAAACCGAATTTGATAAAGCCAGCCGGCTTGCCGAGATTTTCTTTTGGAATAATGATCTCCAACAAGAGCTCATCAGGCTGTAGCGCGGTTTTCCGCACGCCAACAAAAAACTCGACGAGATCCATGGAGCGCGTACCGTTCGGACCCAAGATCGTCACTTGGGCGTCGAGCGCCATCAAGGTCGGCCCACTATCCATAGATGGCACGCAGGTGACTAAGTTGCCGCCAAGCGTACCGAGATTGCGGGTTTGCACGGCACCAACCGTATGCGCCGCATCGATCATCGCCGGGGCATGTTCCGCAATCAGCGGATGCTCCATAATTTCGGTGTGGGTAACGCCAGCGCCAATGCGCAAGCCTGCATCGGTCAGCTCGATGCCTTTCAAATCCTCGAGACGCGAAACGTCGACGACCACGCCGGGAGATTCCGTCACAAATTTTAATTCGACGACATAATCCGTACCACCTGCCAGAATGCGAACATTCGGGCTATGCTCCGCCAAGGCGGCAATCGCTGCGTCGGTGGTAGCGGGTTGAACAAAATCAAAGGGTTTCAAATTTCACCTTCCTCATATCTTTTCTGGTGTTTTATTCTACGATCGGCGGATTTTCGAGAACCGCAAACAATCGCTTTTGAGATTTACTAATATGTTTGTTGATTAAACTGGTCGCTTTCGAGCGGTCTCTCGCCTGCAATGCATCGATAATCTCGCAATGCTCGGCGACAAATTTTTCAGACGCTGCAGCGGTTGGCGCATTTGACACGCCGACAAATGTAAGCCGATCAAATTGATCAATGACCTCTTCCGCCATTTTTGCCATCCGTCCATTACCAGATAGTTCCGCAATGCGGCGATGGAAATCTCTGTTATAGGTCACCCAATGGGCAAGATCGCCGTTCTCAACCGATCTAAATCTATCAAGGGATGCCAGTCCTTCGTCGCTGGCATTATCACACGCACGGCGGATGCAGGATTTCTCAAGCAATAAACGCATTTCATAAAGATCGTGGGCATCGCCAATAGAGATCGGCCGAATGAGATAGCCTTTGCGCGGCAATACTTCGATCAAGCCTTGTTCCTGCAGGCGCAAAAGCGCATCGCGAACCGGCGACTTACTTACATTGTAGCGTTTCGCGAGATCGTTTTCGAAAACCCGCGCGCCAGGCGCCAAAACACAAGCGAGAATATCAGCGCGTATTTTCTCATAAACGCCATCCCGGATAAGACCGGAACCGTTCTCTACTTGAAGCTCATTTGCCGAATTATCTAGCATAATTACCTTGTGAAATATCAGATATGTAATTTTATACCTGCTTTAATTTAAATAAGAAAGGTTTTCTAAAGTTATTTATGCAAATTGAAATATTAAAATATAAAATTTTATTCTGATCTGAAATATCACTAAAATAGTCAAAATAGACCCCTAAAATTCTATCTCATTGATTCAAAAGGATTATTTAAAAGGTACCGGGTACCTTTTTTTAAGAAACTTGATATTTTTCTTTCTTTTTAGGCGTTTTCTTATTGGGACACGGCCTAATGATTTTTAATGTTTTTTTATAGGAACCGTACTCCACCGTTTCCGTCGATCGGCTTATTTGGTCCTTCGACATACCATCTATACGTAATTTCTTCTGATAATCGGCCACGGTGGCGGCGCAGATCCTTGTCAATTTATCCTGGGCCATCGCCTTACCCGCAGCATCGCGCTTGAAATTTTTGAGGAAACAATCTTCAATAACTGCATGGCGCGCCACTGCAGGTGAAAGAGTCACATGATTCTGCACGAAAAAAGCCCCGGCTATTGCAATTCCGAAAACAGTAAGTACAAATATTGCTGGACGTTTAAATGAAGACATCTGATATCTCCTGACAGTTTAATTATAGACCTAATTGCCGAATTCGTTACAATAAATTTATCGTTATAAGATAAAGGGAGGAATATTGTGCGCCAACAAAACGATCTCGGCGGCTTGCCGGCGGGAGATCTTGAAATCATAGATGAAGACGCGGCCCCGTGGGCAAAAATGCTAACGGCGATTCACGGCGCTATTGGCTCGCGCGGTCACTATAACATCGACATGATGCGCCGCTCCATGGAGAGTTTACCTCCCGAGAAATACAATCTGCCGTATTACGAACGCTGGATGGCAGGTATCCTGATTTTGCTCGAAGAAACAAATTTGCTGACGCGGGCTGAGATCGATGAGCGCATGGAAAAAATTAAAGCTGGGTTGGAGGCAAAAAAATGACCGAAGCCTCGCCAGAAAATCCAATGTATCAAACCGGTGATTCTGTTGGCATCATCGTTGCCCACCCGCCGGGCCATCGCCGAGTACCAAATTACATCAAAGGCAAAACCGGCGTGATCGAGCGCTATTGCGGCGCCTTTGCCAACCCGGAAGAGCGAGCCTACGGAATGCAGGGTCTACCAAAACGTCATCTTTATCGCGTGAGATTCAATCAAACGGATATCTGGGAAGACTATGACGGCCCAAAGGCTGACACCCTGGATATCGAGATTTTTGAACATTGGCTAAAAGGAGACAAATCATGAGCCCACACCAAGATCATGACCATGATCATGGCCACAAAGAAGACGGCTCGCCGCTCAACTACGCCGATGACAGCCGCCATGATGTTGATGAAACAAGTCATTACCCATTGATGGTGGAAGCCATCCGCCAACTCCTGGTCGAAAAAGAAATCGTCAAAGCAGGCGATGTGCAGGAACGCCTCGATTTCATGGATTCTCGCGGCGCAGAAATTGGCGCGCAAATCGTCGTTAAAGCGTGGACCGATCCTGATTATAAAGCGCAGCTGCTGAAAGATGGTTCTAAAGCCGTTGAGGAGTTTGATGTCCCGATGGGAGAGGCTGTGTTGGTTGTCGTTGAGAACACCGACAAAATCCACAATCTCATTGTCTGTACGCTGTGTTCATGTTACCCGCGCCCGATTCTCGGGCTACCGCCGGATTGGTATAAAAGCAAAACCTACCGCTCTCGTGCGGTCAATGAGCCGCGCGCTGTCATGCAGGAGTTCGGCACGATCATTCCAGATACCGTCACCGTCCGCGTGCACGATAGTAATGCCGATATGCGCTATCTCGTCTTGCCGGCAAGACCTGAAGGCACCGAAGACTGGAGCGAGGAACGGCTTTGCGAACTCATTACCCGCGATTGTCTGGTCGGTGTGACGGTGCCAAGCGCCAATTGATCATCCCGTGAAGATCAGAGAAGCGACGGAAGCGGATTTCGCAGCGATTTGGCCGATATTTGAAGAGATTGTATCGGCGGGTGAAACTTATGCTTATTCAAGAACCACCACAAAAGATGAAGCGATGCATATTTGGATGCAGGTGCCTGAAAAGACATTTGTTGTCCTGGTAGACGGTCAAATATTGGGGACATACTATTTGAAACCGAACCAGGCGGGACCAGGCGGTCATGTTTGCAATTGCGGCTACATGGTGTCTTCAACGGCTGAGGGCAGAGGCCTGGCAATAGCGATGTGTGAGCATTCCCAAAAAATGGCACTGGAATTAGGCTACAAAGCGATGCAGTTCAATTTTGTCGCATCTACCAATGAAGGTGCCGTTCGGTTGTGGAACAAACTGGGGTTTGAAACAATTGGACTTTTGCCAAAAGCTTTTCTTCACCCCACAAAGGACTATGTCGATGCATTGGTTATGTATAAATGGCTACAAGACTAACACCTTAAGGTAAGATAACGGACATGACTCTCGATTTTTATATTACCTCGCTGATTGTCGTTTTGGTACCCGGTACCGGCGTGATCTATACGCTGTCGCATGGTTTATTTCGGGGTAGCCTCGAAAGCGTCATTGCAGCAACGGGCTGTACGCTCGGCATCTTGCCGCATATTGCCGCCAGCCTGTTAGGTATTGCCGCCCTGCTGCACACCAGTGCGGTGATTTTTCAAACTTTCAAATTTATCGGTGTCGCGTATCTGCTGTATCTCGCCTGGGGGATATGGCGGCAAAGTGGAAGCCTCAACATTGATCGTCCACAAAATCAGGCAAGCATGACACGTGTGTGTTTTGGAGGCTTTCTGGTGAACATCCTCAATCCGAAGCTATCGATTTTCTTCCTGGCTTTTTTACCGCAATTCGTGCCTGCAGGCGAAACCAATCCTTTGCCGCTAATGATAAATATGAGCGCAATCTTTATGGCCATGACCTTGGGTATCTTTATTCTATACGGACTGGCGGCAGCCAAAGTTAGCGCCTACGTCACTTCATCACCGCAAATCACAAAATGGGTGCAACGGAGCTTTGCCGGTGCTTTCGCAGCGTTTGGCGCAAAACTCGCCCTGACGGACAATTAGCGCCTGCTACATTCAGCTTTTAGAATTTATGATTCACCCTGGATTTCATGACGTTCATGGCGCCTTCCTCTTCGGCTGCGCCCATTTGCATCGCCGCCATGTCTGCCATGCCGCCGGCCGTGTCCACGGGCGCCAATTTTCCGAGCAGCATCAATGATGTCGTCAAGCTCTCCGGCCTCAACCGCTTCGATAACGTCGGTATAAAACGGGATCAGATCTTCCGATGCGGCAATGGCGAAAGACTTGCCGGTTGAAAACTCGATAGGCCGGGTGCCAAATCTTATCTGAGTATAGAGATCGCCAGCATCGTTGCGAAACGACCAGTCACGGATCGGTTTACCGCGGTTATTAAGTTGTCCCGGATTTTTCACATTGTCGATTTGCGCGTTGATGGCGGAGATCAATTTATGCTTGGCTTTTTCAAGGGCATCCTGACTAACGTCTCGTTCGACATCAACCGCTGTGTATTTATCTAGAAACACCATGGTTCTCGCCTTTCGAAGTCAATTTTACCGCCGTAAATGTTGAGATCAAGGCGCGCTTGATTTAGGTCGGAGGCGTCCGGTGCATCTGCCATGAGACGATCGAGCCAGACATCTACGGCATCGCCGAGCCAAACGCTAAATTTTTCGGCTGATTTCCGCCACTGTCCTACTCGTCGTTGTGCGGTCAGATAATCAAGATTTAGTGTTGCATATGGGATAAAATTACTCATTTTTGTCCTTTCAGTATTTTTTGTATTATATATCCTGATATTTATTATAATAATCAAGTGTTTTTTTAGTGTTATTGAAAATTCAAAGTAATCATCCTA
>CAJXJM010000122.1 GCA_913054205.1 uncultured Rhodospirillaceae bacterium | reverse complement strand
GTTGGTGTATTAAGTTGGTGTATTAAACTGTTTGGAAAGCTAACAACTTTTTCGCGAATTCCAAAGATATTATTATGTTTTGCTTACATTAATCCGTCTAAAGCCAGTTATTGTGTCCGATATCTTTGCCCTCTAAAGTCCGAAACTCATTAATGAGGAACCCCTAATTATGCCTGACCAATCTTTTCGCACCATGCTCGCAAATCTTGAACAGCAGGGCGAGCTCATCCGTTTCACCACAGAAGTTGATCCACTGAGCGATATGGCGGCGGTGGAGTGGAGAGCTTTTAATGAATTGGGAAAGGCTAGCCTGTTTACAAATATTAAAGGCCATGGTGTTTGGTTGGCCTGCAGCCAAATTGTAGCGGATCGAAAAAAATGGGCGATTGGGCTGAATATCGAAGAAGCTAATTTACTCGATCAGATGGGTGAGCGTCTGCAAACGCCGATTGCTGCGGAGATGACAAAAGGCGATGCTCCGGTAAAAGAAGTCAAAAAAACCGGCGATGAAATTGACCTCTACGACTTCCCTACCCTTATGACGTCTGAAAAAGATGGCGGGCGATATTTTGCCTCGGGCATCGCCGTGATCAAGGACCCCGATACCGGCATCCGCAATCTTTCGGTGCATCGCCAGATGGTCACGGGGAAAGATAAAACCGGATTTATTATGATCCCCCGTCAGGCGCGCCAGATTTATGAAAAATATTGCGCTCGAGGAGAGGCAATGCCGGTCGCGATGGTTTACGGCGTTCACCCAGCGATCTTTTTTGCATCCTCCTTCACGACTACATTTGGCAATGACGAATTGGCATTGGCTGGCGCATTAATGGGTGAGCCGGTTCGCCTGGTAAAATGCGAGTCCATCGACATGGAGGTACCAGCCGAGGCAGAAATCGTAATTGAAGGAGAAGTGCTGCCGAACACGCTCGAACCGGAAGGCCCCTTCGGTGAAGTCACAGGAACTTATGCCGGCGGCGCAAAATCGGAAGTCTTTCAAGTCAAAGCAATTACCCAACGCAAAGACCCAATTTTCTATGCCCTTCACTGCGGCTTTCCGGTGACGGATGCTCAATCTACCATGGGCATTGGTGTTGAGGTCGCGACCAAGCGTCATCTTAAAGATGTCGAGGGTGGTCTGAATTTGCTTGATGTGCGTGCGGTTACCGAAGCTGGCGTTATGATGCTGATCCTCAAAATGCGCCCCAAGCATTCAGGCCAAGCAAAAACAGCGCTGATGGCTGCTCTATCTGGCCCCTATCTTCATCCCAAGCTCGCCATTGCCGTCGATGAAGACATCGATGCAAATGATCTCCGCCAAATCGCCTGGTCGATGACGACGCGGGTGCATGCTGAGCGCGATGTGACGATGATCCCGGAAACTCGGGTGTTCGCCCTCGATAATATCTCGCCCGTCGCGCCCGGCATGGGCAATTTTGCCCGGGTCGGCACCAAATGGATGATAGATGCAACGATCCCGGCGCATTTGTCCGATGAAGAGCGCACCAACTTTGAGCCAGCTTTTCCGAAAAACTTCGAAAATGTGGATTTGAAAGATTATTTGCCTTAGGGCCACGCAATGGCGACATCAGCGACGCCTAGCACCCCTCCTTCGACATAAAAAACATATAAACCTATTTAACCGGTGTCGGGGTTCTGCAGTCTCCCGGCGGCCCAAGGCACAAGTTTTGTGTCCAAGCACTGCCTCACCTTCCAAATAAAGGAGGGCTAGGCATATGGGCCACGCTTTTAAAACATCCTCTTTTTTGAAAATCAACCTGCCGCATAATATACGGACGGTTTCGCTCCTATCTTTTTTGCAAACGCTTACTGGTGCCCATGAATACATTCGAGGTACGCACCGTCAGGATTTGGTGCAGGAAATATTAGCACGCACATCTTTTCCCCTCGTTGAAATTGAGAAAGATGGTAAGACGCAAAAAGTAAGGGTCGAGTTTGAGGCACTTTTCAGCGGTGCCGGGTATGACGGTGATGCCGTCTATAAATCTTTATTCGGCGACCAAATGGATATCATCGAAGGCAAACCCGGCTCAGCCTTTTTTTCAGATCCCAGCGGTCTACATCACGGTCGATTACCAGAGAAAAACGCGCGCTTGCTGGTCTGGATTCGATATGGACTGTATCGAAATCGAGCCTACCAAAATGATGAGCTGGCACCTGTAAACTATGATTGGGCAGCGGGCCGCATCCCCGACAGCCCTCGGCACCGCCATATTAACCGGCTGCTTTTAGATGATAGCGATGTCTTTTAGATAAGCATTATGCCGCGTAGCTTGAGCGGGCCTGCACGCCCCATTTGCCATCCATTTTGCTGACAATCCAAAGCGATTTATAGGTTCCCAGCACGGAACCATCTTCACGGTAGCGGGTAAACTGTACGTCGAGATGAACTTTGTTTTCATCTCCCTGGATCACGCGTCGGTAATCCCAATCCGTATGGTGCCAGCCATCGGTAGGTATTGCAGTTTACGTCGTGAGATCAACCATCACCGACACCTCAATCACTCTCAACGAAATCTTTGCCGGTGCCTTTCCTTATGTTATCATCATGCTGGTTGTGACGATATTGCTGATTGCAATACCGGATCTCAGCTTATTCCTTTTGAAATTGTAACCGCCGAGAAATTATTATGACCCAGAGTTTAATAAAAGGCGGCACGATCATTTCCATGGATCGCCGGGTCGGCGATTTTACCAAAGGCGATATTCTCCTTGAAGATGAAAAGATTGTAAAAATCGCGCGCTCCATCCGCGCCGCCAACGCAAAAATCATCGATGCCACTGATATGATCGTTATGCCCGGTTTTGTGAATGCCCACATACATACGTGGCAGACCGGCATTCGAGGCATTGCCGGAAACTGGTCGATCCCTGAATACCTCCACATGATGCATGCGGAGATCGCACCGCGCTTTACAGCGAATGATACCTATCTCGGCAATCTGATTGGCTCCCTCAATCAAATCAATTCAGGAGCAACGACAATATTTGATTGGTGTCACAACAATGCGACCCCGGCTCACACCGACGCGGCTATCGCCGGGCTCCAAGAAACCGGCATTCGGGCAGTGTTCGGTCATGGCTCCCCGAAACCAGATGCAAAAAAGGGGCAAGTTCCCTACACCCATATGCCGCACCCTCGCTCAGAGCTTGAGCGTCTGCGCAAAGGCTCGTTTGCCTCGGATAACGGGTTGCTCACTTTAGCGATGGCGGCGCTTGGACCTGACTTCTCAACATGGGAGGTGACGGAACACGATTTCAAATTGGCAAAAGAACTTGATCTATTAATCAGCGCGCATGTCTGGGGAGCCCCCAATCGGATGAACAAAGATGGCTACCGTAAATTGGCCAAAAACAAGTTGCTGGGGCCAAACCACAACCTGGTGCATGGTGTGTACCTTGGCGATAGCGAACTGAAGTTGATCGTTGATTCAGGCGCATCCATAACCGTCACGCCCGAGGTCGAATTGCAAATGGGACACGGTGTTCCATTGACTGGTAGAGTGCGCGCTCTTGGCGCACGGCCATCACTTGGCGTAGATGTAGAATCGAATATATCTGGTGATATGTTTACGGTAACGCGCATGGCGTTACAAAATCAGCGTAATATAGATAATAGGCGATTTGCAAAGGCGGCAAAAAAGCCGGCCCAATCACTTTCGATATTTCCTCGGGAGGCCTTGGAATGGGCGACCATTAATTCTGCCAAAGCATTAAATCTGGACAAGAAAGTTGGATCTCTAAAACCCGGCAAACAGGCTGATCTTATTTTCATCAACAAGAATGATTTAAACTTGTATCCGGTGCACGACCCAATTGAATCGATCGTCTTTCAGGCAAACGGGTCAAACGTTGATACGGTAATGATCGCGGGAAAGATTAAGAAAAAAGGCGGCAAACTCACCTATCGTGGAATTGAGAAGAAAAAAGAACTCCTAGCACGCTCGGGCCGGAAAATTCTCAAAGGGCTAAAGCTTCATTAGCCCTTCAAAGAGCCAAGATGATCCAACACCTCCGCTAATTTCATGACATCGGCATATTTGTGATGTAAATCGAAGAGGCTCGTTTTGTGGGCCATTTCGCTTCGATCGAACACACATTCCTCGACGATGGAAATGTGAAAGCCGTTGGAATATGCATCGACCACACTGGAGCGCACACAGCCGGATGTGCTTTCGCCACAAATAATGAGGCTATCATGGCCTTTTTGGACGAGATGAGCGGACAGTGGCGTGCCAAAAAAAGAACTCGCACGTTCCTTACGGATTACGACGTCTTCCGGTTCAGGCGTAAAGGCCTCATGAATTTCAAAATCATGCGCGGTTAGTGGCGCGACGTTACGCCGCGTCGAGCGCACCCGATTGGGCGAAAATGTGCCGGTAATATAATAGATCGGAAGATTGGCAGATCTGCCCGCCGCCAAAAGCTCGACGATTGGATCAATCGCTTCGTGAGCATATTTGCCGCAGGTGCTTGGAAATTCCGCAGTAATTTCATGTGGTGGATTGGCTCCACCTTTGTAAACCAAGTTATAGAGATCGATTGCCAAAACGGCAGGATTTTTGCCAATAAAAGTCTCCCGGATATAAGGCGCGTAAGTGGCATAATCTTCATCTGAATACAGACCTTGCCAACAGTGATCTTCAAATTGTTCTTTACTCGCCACGATATTTATCCTCCCGTTTTGTCAAATTGATTATTCAGACGAAAACAATAAAAGGCAACCGCATTGCGATTTCCCTGAACGTTACTCCGCCAGAACGTCTTTGACTTTGACGGCCAGCTCTTGGAGGCTGAACGGTTTGGGCAGGAAGTTTATCGACTGATCTTCGCTTATCTCGCCCGGAATGGCGTCCTCTGCATAGCCGGACATGAGTATCACTTTAATATTTGGCAGTTCCTCTAAGATCAGCCGCACTAAAGTATGCCCGTCCATGCCTGGCATCATGACGTCGGTGAGGATTAAATCGATCGGATCACCAAATTCATTGATCACATCCAAGGCGTGCTCACCATCATTGGCCTCCAGCACCCGGTAGCCTTTATTACGTAGCGCCCTGGCGCCGAACAGACGAACAGCGTCTTCATCCTCTACCAATAAGACCGTACCTGCCCCGGTTAAATCAGCATCATCGATAATTTCATTGGCATAGCCGCCTCCAACAAAATCAGCCTCTGCGGCACTGAAGGCGGGTAAGTAAATCGAAAATGTTGTGCCCTCGCCAAGCGCTGAATCAACAAATATAAATCCTTCTGACTGGCGGATAATGCCGTAGACGGTAGACAGACCGAGCCCGGTCCCTTCGCCGACGTCTTTAGTTGAGAAGAACGGCTCGAAAATGTGGCTAATATCTTCTTTGGCAATGCCGGAGCCGGTATCAACGACTTTGATCAAGATGTATTCGCCCGCCGGCATGACTTCGTGGCCGCGCTGAATTGACGTCTCGACAGTCACCCGTTCGGTCGTGACATTAATCACACCGCCGCCCGGCATGGCGTCCCTAGAATTCACCGCCAAATTTATTATGACCTGGTCAAATTGACCCGGATCGGTCCGGATCAAATCAACATCCTTACCGTGATTGAGTTCAAGCTCGATATTTTCGCCTATGAGGCGACGGAGCAGATTTGACAGATCATTAAGCGCATCGGTAATTGCAAAGACTTTAGGTTGGAGCGTCTGACGCCTTGAGAAGGCCAATAATTGGCGAACAAGATTTCCGGCCCGGTTGGCATTTTGTTTGATCTGCATAATGTCGGCAAAAGAGGGATCGTCTGGACCATGCCTCCCCAGCAACAAGTCACAAAATCCACCCATCGCCGTCAGCAGATTATTAAAATCATGGGCCACGCCTCCAGCCAATTGCCCGACGGCCTGCATTTTCTGCGCCTGGTTAAATTGAACCTCAAGATTTTTCTGCTCCGTCGTATCAATGACGTGCATAACAAGTCCTGTGACATCCCCCTCTTCGTCTGAAATGCGGCTGACATATAGAGAGGCTGTCAATTCACGCTCGCCGCCCGCCGGCATGCGTACATCCAAAAGCGTTGCCGACTTGATGCCCATGACAACTTTGGAAAGTTGGGCATCTGCGTCACTACGATCTTCTTTGTTGATGCGTTCTGACAATGGTCTGCCAATAACGCCATCACGGTGAAGTCCGAGCAACTTTAAGAACGCGCGATTGCAATCAATCACCTCGCCTTGAAAATCAAGCAAGACAATTCCGACCGGCGCGTCGGAAAACAACCACGGAATGCGGCGCAATAATGGCCTTCCTGTGCCGTCATCAACAACTGGTGTAAAGGGCTCGCGCAATACAATCGAGCGACTGTATTCAAATTCACCGTCCTTCGATTGTTTCTGAGATTGGATGAGATATACCGGGAATTCCACACCTTCGGTGGAACGCAATACAAGGCCGCCATGCATACCACTCGCATCGGCCTCGACTGGATTATTTGGGTTTGGTTCAGCTGAGACAAATTCAGCAAAACCCGGCAATTCGCTAACCTTTTTGTCTTCTCGGATGCCAAGCCACTCTCTCATGGCCGAGTTCATGAATCGCAAATTGCCATCGCCATCTGCTGAAAAATATCCAACTGGCAGCTGATTTAGGAGATCGCCGGTAAATTGTTCTTCGTGCAGACGATTAATATCATGCGCGCGCAGATCAGTGACATCTTCCACCCGCCACAAGGTTAAACCCCTCAGAGTCTCAACTGGCTCGACCGCCAATTTCCATGAGAAAGTGGGGCCACCTTTGGAACCAAATACCAACTCCCCGATATCCCGGCGATTTTCCTTAGCGTTGGCGCAAATTCGAGCAAAGACCGCCTCGGAACTTGCATTGAGCAATTTTCCGATGCCTTCAATACTCGCCGAGCCAATTAATTTTTGCAGCTCGATCTTCTCAAAATTCAAACGAAAGGCTTCGTTATCAAAAATAATGCGCTGGCGTGCATCAGTTAGGAACAGGGCCTCTTGTGATGCCGATAACGTTTCAAACATTGAATCTCTCGCCTGCCTCCGCTCGGTGGCACGACCAAATTTCCAAGCGGACATGGTGGCAAAAATAATTGTTAAAGCAGCGAAAGCCAGTCCTAGGGATTGCAATGTTGCGCTTGTAGGCCCCGGGTCATGTCCTGGGATAAGCAGCGCAGCGGCGACAGCGGCAAATACAACAGCCAATAAGGTATTAAAAAATGGCGATTGCAGGACAGCCATAAGCCCCCTCGCCGTCCCGGCAAGAAAATCGTTAAACTTGGTGTCTTTTATTTTCAATGCGCCCTCGTCACACCAGATTCATCCCAGATGCACTCAAGAACCTTCTTGAAACCTTGGGTAATATATGACGTTACCGCCT
>CAJXJM010000121.1 GCA_913054205.1 uncultured Rhodospirillaceae bacterium | reverse complement strand
TTTATCAAATGCCGTGACCGCCACCCGGTAGACCGCATCCGCATCATTGCCATCGACGATAATAGACTCCAAACCATAAGCACTGGCCCGGTCCGCCGCCGGATGCTCAACCGCTGTTACTTCACTAATCGGGGTGTATTCCATATAAAGATTGTTCTCACAGACATATACCACTGGTAGATCCCAGATAACTGCAAAATTCAGGGCTTCATGGAACGCGCCAATATTGGTCGTGCCGTCACCAAAGAAACACACTGCGATTTGTCCGGTCTTGTTATATTGCGCCTGCCAGGCCGCGCCGGCAGCAATCGGCAGATGCGCGCCGATAATCGCGTAAGAGCCCATTGCCCCCTTCTCAACATCTGTCAGATGCATTGAGCCGCCTTTGCCTTTCAACATGCCGCATTCTTTGCCCATCAATTCGCCGAGCATTGCCGTCATCGAAGTGCCTCTCACCAACGTATGGGCGTGGCCGCGATAAGTACAAAAGGTGTAATCATCCGGGCGCAGCGCCGTGCCAAATCCTGATGCTATAGCTTCTTGGCCAAGCGCCAAATGACTGGTTCCCTTAATCAAATTTTGAAAGAACAGGTCGTGGGCGCGCTGTTCGATATGGCGTACTTCAAGCTGTAGACGATACATTTTGAGGCGATTTTCCTCCCCAATATCATCGTTGAGCTGCGCATTATTAGTTGGCGCTTTTTTCTTTGCCAAGAGTTTGCCTCCCCGAAATGGACAATTGATAATATGAATCAATCGCCTCTTGCCGAATAACGATTTTTATGCAATCGTTTGCACATTTTCGAGGATATTTCCACAGACACGCTAATTTGTCAACAAGTGGCGCTAAGAGAGCTACAATAAAAGGATGATTTAGACTATTATAAAACCAGCTTTTCATCTGTTGAAATTCGAGGATTTAAAGGTTTATTTACGCGGGTTTGGATGATTTCAATTAGGTCCCGCCGTGGTGAATTGAAATAAAGTCATAACGCAGCGATTTGTTAGATAGGGAGAACACAATGTTTTATACGCGACCACACTCAACCGCCACCTGGGGCACGATGTCCAAAGACTGGGAGGCCGGTGTTGATATGCGTAAATTGGCTACTGATCGCACGGAACGCGCGAGGCAAGCGATCACCGATGCAGGCCTAGCAGCAGTCATATGTTTTAACTTCGACAATGTTCGCTACATTACATCAACACATCTTGGCGAATGGGGCCGGGATAAATTTGACCGCTATTGTTTGTTGGGTCAGGAAGGCAGCCCATTCCTCTGGGATCCGGCAGCACCGGCGAAGCGCAAAAGCTCCCCTTGGCTCGGAAATAATGTCGCAGCGCCGGTATCCATCATGCAAGGTGCCCTGCCCCCGATGCTCGGCATCGAAAAAGTCTTTGCCAAGCAGATCAAAGACAAACTGACAGATATGGGCATCGAGAAGGAACCCATCGGTATTGATGTCATGGAACTACCAATGATGCGCGCCCTTGAGGCCGAAGGCATTCAATTGGTTGATGGCCAGCAAGCCTTGATGGATGCCCGCGAAATTAAAACCGATGAAGAAATTGAGATACTCAAGCAAGCCGCTGCGATGGTGGATGGTGTCTACCTTGATATCGCCAAAGCAATCCGCCCGGGTGCCCGCGAAAACGACCTAGTGGCGATTGCCAATGAACAGCTTTATGCCATGGGCTCGGAGCGGGTCGAATGTGTGAACTCGGTTGCCGGCCCCCGAGGCGCGCCGCATTCACATACATTTTCTGATCGCATGATCCAGCCGGGCGACATGATCTTCTTGGATATCATGCACAGTTTGAACGGCTACCACACCTGCTATTACCGCACCTTTATCTGCGGCATTCCCAACGACGCGCAAAAAGAAGCGTATGAGCAATGCTCGCAGTGGATTAATGCAGCCTTGGAGGCGATCAGGCCAGGAGCGCAGCTTGATGATATTTCGCGGACATGGCCAAAGGCCGAAGAATTTGGCTATGCTAATGAAGATGAGGCCTTCTTGCTGCAATTTGGCCATGGCATTGGCCTCAGCCTTTGGGAACGCCCCATTATCTCCCGGCGCTACATGAACCAAGGAACCGTCCTCAAAAAAGGCATGGTCTTCGCGGTTGAGTGCTGGAAAGGCGCATCTGATGGTTCCGGAGCAGCACGGATTGAAGAAGAAGTCGTGGTGACTGAAGATGGATGTGATATCATCACCAACTTCCCAAGCGATCACTTGATTTCCTGCGGCCTGCCGGGCTGCGAGATTTATTAATCTCTATAAATAGGTAAGTAACATGGACAAAATTTGGGTTACCCTAATCACGGGATTTTTAGGCAGTGGCAAGACGACGCTCCTAAACACTTTGCTGGAGCATCCCGACATGTCGCAAGCCGCCGTCATCGTCAATGAGTTTGGTGAGATCGGTATCGATTATGATCTTGTCGAAAGCTCCAATGAAAATATCATTCAACTCGCGAATGGCTGCCTTTGCTGTACGGTTAAAAGTGATTTGATCGACACCTTTCGAGATCTTTACATCCAACGAAATGCTGGCACGATTCCGTTTTTTGATCGGGTCGTTATTGAGACCACCGGTATTGCAGATCCTGCTCCAGTCCTTCAAATTATTCTGACCAATCCGATGATATTGAACCATTATGCTCTGGATGGTGTGGTTACAACGGTGGATACGATAAACGGCATTTCATCGCTGGACCGGTTCCCGGAATGCGTCAAACAAGCAGCCATCGCCGACCGGTTGATCATCACCAAAGTTGATCTCACGGAAGAAGACGAACAGATCGAAACCTTGAAGGAACGCCTTCGTATTCTCAATCCCGCCGCACCCATTATCGCGACAACGACCAAGGATGTAGACCCGTCTGATCTATTTGGCACCGGGCTGTTTGATCCAACAACCAAAAACGTTGATTTTGAAAACTGGTTGCAAACCGACGCCTACGAAAATCAAGCGAGTTCGGAGCTAGCTGCAAGCACAATGGCCGAGCCGGATGAGGAGGCCCTCGCCTATTATAAAGAACATGGCCACACGCCAGAAGAAGCCACGCACGCCCACGATCCGAGTATAAAATCTTTTGTTATGGTGCGCGAGAACCCCATTGCGCTGAATACGCTCAGCATGTTCCTGGAAGGACTATCCAAGGAGGCCGGGCCGGATTTACTCCGTGTCAAAGGCATCGTCAACGTTGCCGAGCGCCCCGACCAACCCGCCGTCATTCAAGGTGCCCAGATGATCTTTCATTCTCTAGACTGGCTCGATGGCTGGCCGAGCGATGACAGACGCACGCGAATTGTCTTCATAACGCGCAATATCGACCAGGCCTATATTGAAGATACCTACGAGCTCATTGAGCGGGTGGCTGAACGAACGGCAGTTGCTGCTGGCGGTGGTGGTTAGAAAATAAAAATTAGGGAGAAAAAATATGCTGTTTACAATTTTTTGCATCGATAAACCGGGCATGGCCGAAAAACGGGCAGCTGTATTGCCAGCGCATGTTGAATACCTCGCTCAAAGCGATATTAAAAATGTGATGTCTGGTCCGCTGATGGATGATGCCATGGAAAATATCATTGGCAGCCTCTACGTCATTGAGGCTCCTGACCGGGCGGCGGTTGAAGCGTTTCGAAAAGACGATCCTCTTGTTCAAGCCGACATTTGGGAACTCGCCGAAGTAAGAGCCTTCAACAAACGCATCGACAATCGAGATTAATCAATAAACTCAACTTACAAAGTACATCAGGAGAAAAATAAATGGATTTGGGACTTAAGGGAAAAAATGCTGCCATCACCGGTTCTAGTCAGGGCATTGGAAACGCGATTGCAAATTCACTTGCCGACGAAGGCTGTAATGTCGCCCTATCGGCACGCAACCAGGAACGCCTGGACCAGGCGGTTGCAGAATTAGAAGCAAAGGGCGTAAAAGCCGTCGGCATCATTTGCGATTTATCAACCGAAGAAGGTTGCGGAAAATTCATCAAAGCTGCGGCGGAGGCTCTCGGCGGGATTGATATTCTGGTAAACAATGTCGGCGGCATGATCCCCGGCACAATCGACAGTGTGGACGAGGATCTTTGGGACACAATCCTCAACACCAACCTCATGTCTTTTGTACACACAACCAAGCATGCCATCCCGCACATTAAAAAATCCAGTGCGGGTCGCATTCTCAACGTTTCGGGTGTCACCGGCAAACAGTTGATGCCGGGGGCTCTGACCACCACCATCCCCAATACTGCCATTCATGGTTTTGCTAAAATCATGGCGGCGGAACTCGGACCGGACAACATTACCGTTAATACAATCTGCCCGGGCTTTACCAATACAGAATCTTGGGGTCCCCGTTCTGAAGTTATGGCCAAAATGAAAGGCATTACACCACAACAATTTCACGACGGTGTTTCTGCACAAACGCTTCTCGGCCGTTGGGCGGACCCGAAAGAAATTGGCGATGCTGCAGCCTGGATGGTATCTGAAAAAAACAGCTATCAAACCGGCACCGTGGTTGAAATCTGCGGTGGCTTCGCGAAATATATTTAATCCTTGCGAAGTTATCCATGAAGGAGAGCGCCGGGAGGTCCTTCCTCTTGAGGCTTTAGAGGAGTTTTTCCTCGACGGCGTTCGGTATGAAGCCTTTTCGACCTCTGGAGGGATCGGTAGTCTCTGTGAAACGCTGGAAAGCCAAGTTCAGAATCTAAACTACAAGACGGTTCGTTACCCAGGTCACCGGGATATGATCAAGCTGCTGGCCAATGATCTAAATCTATGTGCGCGACGAGATGTTTTTAAAGATATCATCAAATATGGTGTTCCGATGACCGAGCAGGATGTCGTCGTTATTTTTGTTACTGTAAAAGGAAATAAAGAGGGCGGTCTTCACCAGGAAACCTACGCCAAAAAAATATACGGCGGGGATGCAGGAGAGCATGCCAACAGTAATTGGAGTGCCATACAATTGACCACGGCTACTGCAATTTGCGCAATAAAACCCGGAGCCAGACCGCATTGCGGGATGAATACGGATTTGGCGCCCTCAGCCAATTTGCGTATTCCTCTGGCGGTTTGAACGTCTTCGGTGGGATCAAAATAGTTAACACCGACATCAACAGCTGCTTGAGCAACCTGCAAATCAAGATAGCTGATAACCCCATCCCGGCCTTCAAGAGCCAAGCGTAGCGCCTTTCCATCCGACACATCTAACACAAACGGATTTAGATCTTTGTGGTGATCAGAGTCGAATGCAAGCTCCTGCGCATCGGCTATCTGCACACAAAATCGCCGGTTTCCTGCAACATTTCTCCAACTGTGGTGCCTATTTTACCCGCACCAAGAATTAGAATTTTCGCTGCATCTTTGGCCATTCAATGGTCCTCCTTCTAAAGGATGACGTTGATACTCCCTAATTTATTATAGGGATATTATCCTACCAGAATTTAGCCGTAATCAGCGAATTGTGAATGAAATATGATTGTGCAGTGCAAGATATAAAGGCTGGTCAGCAAGCCCTTATTTCTTTTATGCTAGCCCTACTAACAATATGAACAGTGAGGTTAGTTTAAATGTCATCAACACCTTTTGAAAATTGTGCCTATGAGGTCCGTCAGGATATCGTGGAAACGCACAAAGACGCCTGGGGGCGCATTGCATCACCCGGCACTTGGCTTGATGGCGCGCGGCGGCTTGCCGTTGTCGCTGAAATTCGCCAAGCCCGTTCCTGCGATTTTTGCAGCGAAATCAAAGAAGCGCTCTCACCCTATGCAGTAACTGGAGCGCATTCTGTGACCGGCGCTTTGAGCGATGCCGAGGTCGAGCTCATTCACCGGACAGTGTCCGACCCAGGCCGACTGACCGAGCCTTGGACCGCAGAAGTTTTGGATAGCGATCTAACCCAAGGTGAATTTGTTGAGATCGTCGGCATCATTGCGATGGTTTCGGTGATGGATACCTGCACGATGGCGCTTGGCCTGCCGGATACCGATCTTCCAGACGCGATTGCTGGCGAGCCAACTCGTTACCTGCCGCCGGGCGCGAAGGTCAACGCCGCATGGCTGCCGATTGTCGAGCCGGAAGACGCTGTCGAAACCGATGAGCCACTCTACCCCAGCCCAAAAGTCGGATATATTTACCGAGGACTATCAATGGTGCCGGAATCGATGCGGAACTATTGGGCGCTGGCGAACACGCACTACTTACCCGGTGAATATGTCTACCAATTTGATAAAAGCATTCGCGCAATAAAACGGCCGCAAATGGAGATCATAGCGGCCCGGGTCTCGGCGCTTCATCAATGCGCCTATTGAACAACGGCACATTCCTACATGCTCCGTGAGAGCACGCAAATAGCCGAAAACGAAGTTGATCTTTCAGACGTTGTTGGAGGCCTCAGTGACGCTACCAACATTCCCAATGCCGAGGCTCTGGTAAATTTCGCCGAAGCCATCGTTGGCCGGGAAAATGACAAAATTGCCAAAGCTCGCCAAGTGCTATTCGATGAGCTTGGAAATGACGCGACGGTAGATGCCGCTGCAACGACATCTGCTTTTCATGGATTTGTTCGTATCGCTGATGCAATCGGTATTCCCTATACCACTGCGGCGCAGGGAAAAGACGTACCTGAAATTCGTGAAGCTGCAGGGGTCAATAACTTCTACCGCGTTCAGGAAGCGAATTAGCTCAACGATGACCATAGATTTGCACACGCATTATGTGCCGGCAGCGCTGGCAGCGGAGCTTCGGAAACGTAAAATCCCTCCTCTGATCGAAACGAAAGAGGATGGCACCGAACTTTTCCATATGCCCCACGGCAAAATAGCATTTCCGGAGACCTATATGGATATGGATGCCCGGCGCGCATTTATGGATACCCATGGCGTGTCGCGGCAAGTTCTTTCTTTTCCGGGACTTTTTGGATTGGATAGCATCGACCCAAAAGAGTGTTTTCCGCTATTGCAGCTGTATAACGACAATGTTTCAAAGCTCTCCCGGAATTACGCGGAACACTTTTCTGGTTTGGCCGCCCTTCCCATGGCTGATATCGATCTCGCCATTCAGGAATACAAAAGATGTCGAAATGAGCTCGGACTCATTGGCGTTATTCTTCCTAACAATTGTTTTGTGTCGATGAAACATGTTGAGCGAATGCGGCCCATTTTTGAGATTGTGCAGGAAATTGGCGGACATATTTTCATTCATCCAGGAAGGCGTCCCGATGAAGTGCCTGAAGTTCACACCCCTGCAAGGGCGCCGTTTAAGGATCACGCGGCGGAAAGACTGGCACTCACTGTTCAAGACCGCGTCGCGCATTGCATGGTGACTTTATTGTTCAGCGATTTCCTCGACGCCTTTCCAGAGGTATCCCTGCATGTCGCCAATTTAGGTGGCACCTTGCCGATGGTGATTGAACGTATGGACAACG
>CAJXJM010000120.1 GCA_913054205.1 uncultured Rhodospirillaceae bacterium | reverse complement strand
AGGATGCCAAGGCGGTGGCGACGCTTGTTGAGACTTATCGCAGGACAGTGGAGACGGTAGATATTGAAGAGCGAATTGCGACACTAGAAAGCGAGCTGACCAATTGAAACATTTTGCGCATCGATTAAAGAAGCTGGAAGAAAAGCTGGCTCCGCCAGACCTCATTTCTATAATCTATAACACCAGCGAGGTGGCGGCGGAAAAGCAACGCCGAGAATTTCTGGAGAAGCATGGCCGTCCGCCAACCAGAGAAATCGTCATCCAATTTGTGTAATGATAAAAGGCATGTGGCGGGGTGAGTTTGAGTTGCAGTGGCGAAACTCGCGTTAAACGATGTCTGCTTTACCCCCGAAAGCGGACATAACCGGGATACGGCAAAAGAGTCTGCTTTTGACCCAAAGCAGACATTAGATTGAAATCAGAAATCGCCGATAATTATTGGATTTTGAGACCCTTAAGTATTCGCCGTCCAGATCGAGCCAGTAATTCTTTTTTCCTCTCGATCCCACGATATTTTAACTTACCGTTTTGCTTTTTTATCTCTCCAGCGATCATGACGGTATCGACATTTGATCCATTCGCATGGAAGACTACAGACTCGATTGGGTTATGGACCGGAAATAAATTCAGATCATTTTTGTTGATCAAAATCAGGTCGGCTTGCTTACCCGGTTTTAAGGATCCTACTTTTTTATCTAATTTGAGTGCCTTGGCAGACTCAATAGTTGCCCAACCAAGCGCTTCGCGTGGCGTGATTGAAAGTTGTTGCGCCTGCAACCCGGATTTTTTTACAAGCCGTTGATTATCTAAATTGCGCTGGCTTTGCATCGCGATGCGAATTGCTCCGAACATATCACCTGAAATGTTGGATTCGAGATCAATTCCGACGGAGGGATTTACACCTAGTTTTCTCAACCGTCCGGTCAACGGCGCGCCATAACCCATTTGCAGTTCAACTTCCGGCGTAACCGTAACAGACGCGCCAGAATCGACGATTAGTTTGAGTTCGTTATCGCCCAAATAAACGCCATGCACCATGTTATGGTTTGGTCCCAACAATTTCTGCTTAGCGAGCTTACGGTATCCTTGTCCGGCTTTGCTGTTTGGGCCTCCCCACACATGTGTGCTAATTATCAGATCAAGCTCTTTGGCCAGCCTGAAATCGTGTTCGGTCACTTCCCAAATCGAAAAATCAGGTCCAAGCGCTGCCATCGCCAAGGTGATGATCCCATCATCTGACGCAAATGCTCCTTTGCGCAAACGCTCAAGTTCCGAGCGAGGATGGGGCATGTGAGTGTATGGAATTTGGCCCTTTTTGGCGTCTGGTTTAGGCGAACCATGACCAAATACCGCTCGAATTCCGGCTTCCCGGAGTCCGGCAATGGCAGCGTCGGTATGAGCTGGCGTCGCATTATTGTGACACCAATCAAAAACCGTCGTTGTGCCTGAATTGATTTGGTTCAAAGAGCCCATCAAGTTGCCAAGGTAGGTGTCATTCGCGGTAAAACGCGGCGCGATTTGGGTATGCATGATGTGTAGATATTCTGAGATTGACCAATTTCCAGCAATACCTCTTATGCCGGTTTGCCAGGTATGGATGTGGGCATTCACAAAACCGGGCATAACAATCATGCTGGTCGCATCAATGACCTTAGTATTTGCAGCTCGAATTGAGCGCGCGATATTGACGATTTTATCATCTTCTATAAGCACATCGCCTTTGACAAAATCGCCAATACGACGATCCATAGAAATAATAGAGCCGCCCTTAATCAAAGTTCGAGTCATATAAATCTCTCTGCAATTATAATTTCAAAAGGAACAGGCTGATGTCGGGTACTGCGATCAGCAATATCGTCACCGCGAGCATAATGATGACATAGGGAAATGCACCGGCAAAGATCTGGTTGAGCGTGATCGAGTTGTCGGTAATGGTTGATCTCACGACGTAAACTGCAATGCCTAAGGGCGGCGTTAGAAGTCCCATTTCAACGGCAATCACGGTGACAATTCCAAACCAAACAAGATCACCCCCAAAAGCCTGCACAATAGGCAACACCAAAGGTAGGATAATCAACATGATCGAAATAGATTCCAAAAACATGCCGAGAATTACAACAAGGATGATGTAGAGTGTCATAAAGCCCATGAAACCCAGATTGGCTCCTCCAATGAGTTCGCCGACGCTTTGCGGCAGTCCAGACAAGGCGAGCATGCGTCCATATATATTGGCCGCCAAAATCAAGAACAGGACGGAGACTGTGGTATGCCCGGTTTCAAGCAGGACCCGCCATAACTTTGTCCAGGTGAGACGGCGTTTGGCCGTCGCAATGATAAGCGCTCCGGCGGCTCCAACTGCGCCAGCTTCGACAGGTGTAAACAATCCACCGTAAATGCCGCCCAAAACAGCAAAAACGAGAATTAAAATTGGCAACACCAACCACGCGGCGTCGCTAATATTTAAATCAACATTTTCGTCAGTGCTTGGCTCACCAACATAACTAGGCCAGAAATGCGCCATTGCAATAATTCCGAACGCCATGGCGCTTGCCATGATGAGGCCCGGAATGACGGCTGCCAAAAATAATAGTCCGACAGATTGTTCGGCGACAAAGCCATAAATGATGAGCAATAAGCTCGGCGGAATAAGCATGCCTAGAATGGAACTCCCAGCGACGGTGCCGACAGCAAATTTTGGTGTATAGCCATGTCTTATCATGTGAGGTACTGCGACCTTGGTAAATACGGCAGCTGAAGCAATTGAGGACCCGGTGATCGCGGCAAAAATCGCATTCGCCACAACCGTTGCGACGCCTAAGCCACCTTTGACTTTTCGCAATGCCCAACGGGCGACATCAAATGTATCGTTGCCGATGTCCGATTCATTGACCACCAATCCCATCAAAACGAAGAGCGGAATGACACCGAAAAAATAGCTTCTGAGGAATTCATTTGAGGCCAATTTGACCATATTAATTGCGATGGTTGGCGTGCCCATCATCATCCAAATGCCAGCAAATCCCAGCAAGATCAGCCCGACGCCAATGTGAATGCCCATAAAGATGACGATCAACATACCAATCAGTGAAAAGGAGCCAATCGCTACGTTTGAGTAATTACCTGTCGCGACTAAATATCCACCCACAAAAAGACCTAGAACAATCAGCAAATAATAAAGTCGAAGCGGCTCTTTCTCTGTTTGAGGGCGACGGAGAATTATGAGTTGTCGAATTTCGATCAAATTGTCGATGAGCAGAGAGAGATATTTGACAGCCACCATTACAGAACCGGTCAATATGGTGAGGCGCAAAGGCCAAACCAAAACTGTAAAATCACCTTCAACACCAAATTTTAAATCCGGCCAGGCTTCGTCAAATTTAATGACCGCACCAAAGGCAATTAACCCAAAAACAATCATGCCACCGATCGCGAAAATAATTTGAAATAAGGATGCTGTTATCGGACGATCAATCTTCAGCGGCTCGATAAACATTTCGGCTCTGGCAAATCTTCCAACATGAAGAGAGTGGGCTAACTGGAGGTAGACGGCACCGACAAGGGAATAGCCGACAATCTCGGCGACGCCTCGAATGGGAGCGTTGAAGGCAGCCCGGCCGATGATATCGGCGCAAATTAAAAACATCAGCGCAAAAATCCAAATGGTTCCGGCGCTGTTGAGAACAGATATTAAATTCGCAAATTGATTGACGAGGCCCCGGTATAAACCCAGGACCCCGTCTTCTTTTGGAACTTCTATTTGTTCAGTAATTGCCAAGCTTATTTATCCCAATTGCGAAGAGGCTTCACTCCCGCTTTTCGGACACTGGCCATATAAGCCTTCAGAACTTGCTCGCCAGGTTGACCTTTGGCCTTCATTCGTTTGATCCACTGACCTGCAAGGTCGGGCAATCCAGCAGCCCATTTTTTCTGCTCTGAGAGAGGCAGGGTAGAAATTTTGGCACCTCCTTTAGGCAGCAGTTTTTTGATGCTGACGTTATGAAAACCAGCAATTCGTTTGGCCAGTAGAACACCGTACTCTTTACCGATGTCGTGGAACATTTTCTGAAGTTCAGAAGGCATCTTATCATAAGTATTTTTGTTCATGGTAAGAGCACCCGTCATTCCGCCGCCAATACCGACAAAGGTGATGTAAGGAGCAGCTTCATGCAGTTTGAACGGAAAAATGCCTGTGACCGGCACGATCGCACCATCTGCAACACCGGTTTTGATGCCGTTATAATACACCGGCAGACCGCCATTTACGCCAATGGCACCAGTACCTTTAAGCCAGGCAGCGGATGCACCAGGTGCATAGAATTTTTTGCCTTTAAGATCAGCTAGTGATTTAACCGGCGTTTTTGAAATCAGCACATATACGTCAATGGTTTGAGGGCCGAGATAGACCTGGTTATTTTTTAGAAAAGCCTTTTTCATTGCCGGTATGGTGGCGTGGAGCTGATTTTGAATATCCGCCGTTAATTTTACATTGCTGGTTACAAACGGAATATAAAAAGTGACGTTCTGCAAGGGCAGCTTGTTAGGCTCCCACAGGGTGCCGACCCATCCTACATCGCCAAGTCCGTCGCCAATTCCTTCGAGCGTGTTTTTAAAATTATAAAGGGCACCGGCATAGGCTTCGGTCCATTTAAGTGTGTGGCCCAAGGCCTTTGCGCGCTTTGTAGATTCTGGAACAACAAAATCGGAAATGGTTTTTACCCAGGGCACCACGGGCGGGTGGCTGGAACTTGCCGTCAGTTTAAATTCAGCGGCGTTTAGTGATGGGGTAGAAAGCGATGCAGTCAGTACCGCGGCTGCAATAGTCAAAACATATTTTTTTAAGTGTCGTTGAGCATTCATAACATCCTCCCTAAAAGGTTAGTTTCATTGATCTATTATGTTCAAATTCAACAATCGAAATGGATTTGGGAAAATAGGCTTTTTTAAACTTATTATTTATGAGTCTAATATTGAGTACAATTGTCAATCATTTTATTGTAATCGGAAACTATGAAATTTTGCAATCGTTTGCATAAATTTTTCCAAAATCAAATTTCCAATCGTTTGGCGTTCCATTACTCCTTGATAACCGCGGTTACGTCGATCTCAACCAGCGCGCCTTCGACGAGGAGTGCTGGAATTCCAACACAAGTGGAAGTCGCCGACCCGTCCTCGCCGTAAAATTCGGTCATGGCATTGGCTATTATTGACCGGTGGCTCAGTTGCAAATCGACAACAAAGATACGTTGACGAACAATATTGGCGGGCAAAGCTCCAACGGTCGCGAGCGCCTCCCGGATAGAGTCAAAAATAAACTTCATCTGGGCAGCTAGCTCGCCGGCACCGACTAACTCGCCGTCTGCAGTTGACGCCACCAATCCGGAAAGAAAGACGTGCTTACCACCTTCACTAACGATAAGATTAGTGAAGTGCAGCTTGTTGTGCAGAAATTCCGGCCGATGGCGCGTTATTGATAAATTGTTGGCGTTCACGATCACTAACCGCCAAAAGCAGCTTTAGCGCCACCAAGCCATTCTGGCAGTGTGCGGGGGGCGTGTCCGGTGAGCTGCTGCACCCAATTAGTTTCACCTGCCATATCGCCACGTGCGGCAATCCCCATCATCGCGCCCATATGAGCCATCAGCCAATCGGGCATAGCTTTTTCTTCCATCGCTTTCTTGGCAGCTTCCGGTGGTACTTGCACGTATTCAATTTCTTTGCCGACGGCTTCTGATATGGCCTTCACCACATCACCCATGGTGACTACTGGTCCGGTCAAAAAATATTCCTGGCCAGCACGATCCTGATTGGTCAATAGTTCGGCGACACTTTCACCAATATCAGCCGGGTGGATCATCGAAATTGCAGTTTCAGGCGGAAGCGTAGTGATGAGCTTACCCATCATTGCAATTGGTTCAGCCATGCCCATGAGGGTACTCATGAAAAAATTTGGTCTGGAAATGGCCCATTTGATGCCACTGCCTCGGACTTCATTTTCGACCTCGTAATGCGTTTTCATGATTGCGGAAGGACTGTCTGCGGCAATGCCTTTTTCTGTACCCGATGATTTAACAATATAAGAAACGCCGGCACGTTTCGCCGCCCCTAATCCATTCATTTCGAGTTCTTTCAAAGCGGGGCTGTGACCACACAGCAAATAGAGCGTATCAATTCCTTCCATAGCACTGTCGAGGCTCGCTGGATCGGATAGATCACCTGGCACGACATTTACATCGTCGCCGAGTTTGGCCTTGGCTGCATCCGGATCACGCACAATACAGGTAAAATCTGCGCCTTTTGCCTTGAGGGCCGCTACTACTTGGCTACCGGTTACGCCGGTTCCGCCTAATATTCCGATCATCTTTTATCTCCCGAAAAATTGTTTATAACAGTGAAATTAAACGTCAATCCATTCGCCATCGATTTTTAGACGATGGTCGACGGTATTTGCGACCGCCATTGTTTGATCAATGAAACACCCTTTTTTTGCGGCTTCAACGAGCCGCACGATATCTTCCGTAGGCGCTTCGCTATCGATGTCGATATCGAAACCAAAGCCTTTGGGACTGGTGACATACGGATTACGTTCAATCTGATGTCCTTCCCATGCAAAGCGCGCTTTGACCGTTACATCGTTGATGGGAATTCTCATGCGTTTAGAAAAGGCTCTAATCTGCGTCATGATGCAGCCCGTAAAACCTGCGGCCCAATAGGCGATGGGCGGCGGTGCAGTATCTTCGCCGCCGTGAAACGTGCCTTCATCCGTGGCCATTTCCCACGGACCTTCATTCGCGCCGACCCATGAAATTGAAATTTCATTGCGAAGTTTACCGACAGAACGGCCTTCGGTTTCGTAGACGACTTCAAAATTCAGTTCTTTGACTGGTTCGGTCATTGATCGCGCATCCCTGTAAATTATTTTTTATTTCAGAGTGAAATAGTTACTTGAACATTAATTTAGTTACAAATTGAGTACAATAATCTAATTTGGGAATATATTATCCACAAATCATGAATAATAGGAGTTGAGATGGACCGTCTTCAATGTATGAATATCTTTGTTCAAGTCGCCGATACCGGAAATTTTTCCAAAGTAGCACGCGAGCAAGGTCTTTCTACATCAGTTGTTAGCAAATATGTCGCGGCACTTGAGGATCAGCTTGGAGTTCGGCTGCTCAACCGGACGACACGAAGCCTCAGCGTTACGGAAATCGGTGCTGAGTATCTTCAACGCTGCCGCCAAATATTGGATCATGTTGAAGATGCACATCAGGCCGCGACAAGCCTCCAGATCGAACCCCGCGGCTTATTGAGGATCAATGCACCCATGTCGTTTGGCATTCTGCATTTGGGGCGTTTGATCGCCCGTTTTACCGAACGTTATCCAGATGTCGAAATTGATCTCGAATTGAATGACAGCATTGTCGATGTGGTCCATGAGGGCTTTGATATAGCGCTGCGGATTGG
>CAJXJM010000119.1 GCA_913054205.1 uncultured Rhodospirillaceae bacterium | reverse complement strand
ATAGTTTCGCCCTTAATCTCATCCGCTGAAAAATCACTATCGCTAAAATCAATATTATCCGGGTGTTTCCGAAAAGTAATGCGAACGCGATCCCATTTTCCCCTGCCGCATAAGAAGTGCATCGCCGCCGAGAAGAGCGCCTGCCGGCATATATATTTTCGTATCGTTTTCTGTTGCGGTGTTTATGAGTTGCTGCCTTAAATCATCATCCGCCAAGGCCGTTACTGAAAGCGGCATGTAATTGGCGAATTTCAGAAAAGACGCGCCGAATTCGACGGAAATATTCGGATGCGCGCACTCGACAATGAGGTCCGGCACACGCGCAGCCGCGTCGTTTAAATCACTAAGATGAAGAGACGCATCCAAGCCCTCCAACGCCGCCGCACGGCGGTTATAGACAAAGGCGATTTCAAAGCGCCCATCACTTTGCTGAGCCCGTTCAACAATCGAACGTCCAATATAACCGTAACCAACGACCCCAATTCTCATCAGCCCTCCAAAACGCTACCTGCAAAAACCTATATTTGAGAATTTTTATGCCACATTTATTCGCCCGCATACGGATTATTATAGAATTTGCTCTTGAAGTTCGCGAGGTCTAATTCGGATAGCTAATTTCATAATCTTCAGGAATGCCCCACCATTCTCTGGCTTTCGGAACATTGCGAAATGGCATTTGTCAGGTTCACCTTTCCTGCTCACTCCTCAAGCCGAGATAACTACGCTGCCTTTTTAAATTTTGCGCGATCATGCGGCTCGTTGAAGTCGATGCCTTCTGGTCCTTTCGGGATTGTACCAGTCGCATTGACGCGCGGCCCGGTCCAATAGTTGAGCTTGGCAGCCTCCAGCCAGCACCAGTCCGCAATCCCCGGTTCTTGATACAGCTCCCGGGTATAGTTCCAAAGATTGGGATATTGATAGAGGTGCTTCTTATTGCACTTAAAGGCGTAGTGATAGACTGTATCGAAGCGGAACAAGGTTGGAAAAGCTCGCCAATCTGCACCGGTGATGCGATCGCCCGCAAGATAACGTTGCTTACTTAATATCTCTTCCATTTTATCAAATGCCATGAACAGACCGTCATAGGCTTCTTCATAAGCTTCTTGACTGGACGAAAAGCCCGCCTTGTACACACCGTTATTTACATTGTGATAAACAAGATCGTTGACCTCTTCGATATCAGCCATGAGTTCGTCGGGGAAATAGTCATAAGCTCCATTCCCAAGCGCATCGAATTCAGAATTCAACATCATGATGATTTCAGAGGATTCATTATTCACAATTGTGCATTTCTTTGAATCCCACAATGTCGGCACGGTTACGCGGCCGGTATAATGTTCATCGGCCAATTGATAAACCTCGTGGAGATATTTGATCTGCTTGTCTGTACCGGGGACTGTGTGCTTTCCTTCCGGATCAACTGCATAACCTTTATCGCCGCCAACGACTTTGAACAAGCCAATGTGGTCGACCAGACCTTTAAGATGACGGAAAATAATCGCTCGGTGTGCCCACGGACACGTTTTCGAGCCATAGATATAATAACGACCTGATTCTGCTTCAAAACCGGACGATCCATCCGCAGTTATTGAATTCCTAAAGCTGGTCGGCAGGTGATCAAACTTTCCGCCAGATCCCCGGCTTTTGCCATCATCATCGGTCCACTGACCGTCTACAAGCATTCCCATTTATCTTTTTCCTATCTAGAATTGGAATTTATTTAGAGAAGAGACTAACCGACTGATTGGCCTAAGCCAATAGTATAGCGCCTGTGACCGCGACCAAAGTCCAAAGAACCATCAGTCTAAATGCCGAGCCGGGCAAAAACATAAACAATCTAATGCCCAACCACACGAACACCATGTAAGGGATCGCAAAGATCAAAATATTCCCAACAACGTTAGGACCAACATGGCCAGACAACATTGTAAAAGTGAATACGCTCAACCCCATGAGGCTGGCGATTGTTGCAATATTGGAGCGTTGGATTTTTGCTTCATCTGGCAGGGAAATTAAATACAGTACAGCTGCCGGTCCGCCCACTGCCGCGAGACCATTTATAAAAGCAGCTATCCCGCCTGCCACAAAACTTGGGAATTTCCCGCGCGGCCCCCGGTACTGCCAACCCCATAAACTAATGGCTGTCACAAATAGAACGAGAGCGGCAATAACTTTTTTAACGATGTCAGCATCGAGCGATACCAGCAAAACTGTTCCGATTGGCGTCAGGGCGAGCATGGCGACGATCATCGGACTGATCTCGCGCCAATTGGTAAGTTTGACACTTTGAATAGCGATTTGCACAGCTGCAAAAATGCCAAGACCACACGTCGTCGCCACCGCATCTACCGGTGACCAAAACAAAGAAAAAAGCGGGACCATAACGAGGCCCGAGCCAAATCCGGTATAACCACGAATAAGTCCACCGGCAAAGACAATTGCCAGGACAATGAGGTTTTCTTGAGTGAAAATAAAGTCGATGAATTCTTGCGGCACGATGGCGTAGACATGCTATCCCAGCGCCGGTTAGTCAAGCGTCATCGATTGATCCGAATATTTGACGTTTACCGTGTAACTGCCTTCATTCACCACCCAACGATCGAGCGTGTAGGTCCTAAGCCCTGCTTTATGGAAAGGGTCTTCGTCCGCAATGGCGCGTGCCTCCTCAAACGAATTTGCACGGATAATCACCATGCCTCGAACCGGTGCCTGACCAGCTTCTTCGAACATTGGACCCGCGGCGAATAGAATGCCCTGCTCTTCAAGCTCAACCTGACGCGCCAAGTGATCCGGCATCACCGGCATCATTTCTTCGCGCGTCGCATTCGGCACGGTAAAGATCACGTAAAGCTCTTTGCCAAGATAATTTCGTGTGAGTTTTTGAGCCGCTGCTTCCGCTTTATCGGATGTATCTGGCATTAAATAATCTCCATACTTTGATCTGAATATTTCACCGTCACTGAATAACTGCCTTCGTTGACTTTCCAGGTCTTAACTTCGAAGCTGCGGAGCCCGGCTTTATGGAGCGGGTCTTCTCCGGCGATTTGTTCTGCTTCTGCCTGTGAGCCCGCCCGAATAATAATCATGCCGGTTCCTGGGCGTTCACTCGCATCAGCGCTGGCATCGAACAGCGGTCCGGCGGCAAACAGAATTCCCTTCTCTTCGAGCTCCAACTGGCGTTCAAGATGCTGCGGCATGAGTTTCCGAATTTCCTCCATCGGCGCAGCTGGCCGCGTGAAGACAACGTAAAACTCTTTTTGTAAAAATCCCGCGACCGGGCTCGGTGTTTCATCAGCCATAAAACTGTTCCTTCTAGGCGTTGGGATTTTGAAAGGCGTAGGCAGTCTGGTAAGACGGGCGCGCTTGCACCCGGCTCCACCAATCACCGGCTTTGGGGCGTTTGTTCCAATCGACGAGCGCCTCCATGCCATTGGCTTCAAAGCGTTCAATAAACGGTGCAATGGCAATATCAGCTAAGGAAAAGCTATCACCCACAAGCCATTCACTACTCGCGAGCGTTAGCTCCATCTTGTCCATAACGTCGCCAAGGCGCTCTTCGGCAAAGGCCTCTTCTTCGGCGGAGACGCCATTTTCCAGCCGCTTCAGCATCGTCGCGCGTTTATCCGCCCCCGGAAAGCGCATCAGGATTTCAATCTGCTCTTCCTTGGTGAAAAGTTTATTCATTCTGGGAACGTGGCGTTTATTATAGGACACCATGTTTATGTTCTTGTGGACCTGCATTTCCGCTGTATCCAACCACAGCCGCATCAAAGCACGCTGATAGGTGTCTTCGGGCTTTAACGAAACTTCGGGGAATGTATCGTCGAGATACTCAATGATGATGTTGGACTCAATGATGATCTTGCCATCGTGATCGAGGGTTGGCACAACGCCGTTGGGATTAAGTTTTACATAATCTGGCTCAAGATTATCAAGCTTGGTGACAATGTCGATGTGATGGCTCTCCCAATCAAGCCCCTTCTCCGCCAACGTAATCCGCACTTTGCGCGAACAGGTCGAACTCCAAAAATGATAGAGTGTTAGCATTATTTTCCCCTCTTACTAATCATGTGGAATTCCAAACTTGCGGCCAATTTGTTCGGGCCTGGCGTACCACGAATGCGGTGGGCCTGCTTTTTTTGGATCAATATGGCGCGGCTCCCAATTATCATCCAGCGAATCCATATCGCTGATCAGTTCACATAATCCACCCGCCGGTGTCCACATATACCAGGAATAATTCGAGCCCAGCGTATGGCGCGTTGGACCAATATGGGTTTGCCAGCCTTGGTCTTCCATGTAACGCCCGCGTTGAATCACCTGATCAAAATCACGAAACTCATAGGCTGAATGCTGAAAGCCGTATCCTCGCCCATGGCTCTCCATCAATAGGTTATGATGGTCTTGCGATAAAGCTGGCCGCATAAATCTGCCGCCCTCGCCGATCATATCGGATAATTTAAAGCCGAGACGATCCAAATAAAACCTGGCCTTCTCCGGTGCATTTTCAGCGACAGAATAAACCACGTGACCAATCCGCGCAGGCGACGCTAATGACGGTGCCGCACCGTAAGCCGACTCATTGATGCGCTGATAATTCCCGGGCGTATTGATTTTAGGATGCTCGAGCTTAACCGGCTCACGCTGGGTAATAGCAAAGCCAATCGGATTGCCTGCATCATCGATTGCATGAAGCGAGCCATCTTCGGTTTCAGTGACCTCGCGATCTTTGCTGATCTCATCGCCAATGGCAGCAAGTGTCATTTGAGTATCAACGCCCCAGATAACCTCACGGCCACAGGACCCTTTAAAGAAAGGTGTGTCGCAATGTTGGGGTGGTAAAGATGGATCATCAGCTTTGCGAAGCTTGACAGTGGTCTTTTCTAACGTTTCAAAGACAGCGTTGCTTTCGTCCTGGCTTGCAGGAATTAAACCCCAATCGGTAAAATAGCGAGAGCATTCTTCTAAATCCATCACCCCGTAGATGATCGATTCAACCCCAATTATATTCATGTAGAATTCCCCATTTTCTTATTGTTGGGAACATCTTAAGGCTTTGAATTCGGCGGTACAAGGCAAGCTGGTTCTATTTTGCCTTGCACGAGATTTAACACTTGTTAGATTCAAAATTAGAAAACAACAAATATCCAAATCCTTTTGGGGGAGAAAAAAATGTCCGACCTTCTATTGCTGGACCGCGAGAACGACGTAACCACGATCACTATTAACAACCCTGACAATGGCAATCGAGTCAGCGACGAGATGGCCGCAGAGTTGACCAATATGCTCAACACTGCCCAGTCCGACTCGCATTTTATTATATTCAAAAGCGTGGGCGATGATTTCTGCCTCGGACGTGCCATGATGGGAGAGAAACCCGGAACTTTGCCAGAGGCGCTCGAAATGCGCGGTAAATTCGATGTGGTGTTTGATCTTTATGATGCTTACAGGAACTCAGAAGTGCCGATCCTCGGAGTTGTGCAGGGCGAAGCCCATGGTTTTGGCGCAGCACTTGCGGCTCTCACTGATATCACAATCTGTAGTGATCGTGCCAAATTCTCTTTGCCGGAAACCTCGCATAACATCATGCCGACCATGGCGATGTCAGCCTTGATGGGACGGGTCAGCCGCAAAGCGCTGATGTATATGACCTATACCTGCGATGTGATTGATGCTGATACAGCATTGTCGTTTGGGCTCGCCAGCCAAGTCGTGCCACATGCCGAATTGGATGCAACGGTTGAAGCCGCCATCGGCAAACTCAGCCGCATCCCGCGCACCGCCATAAAAGCTGTTAAAGAATTCTCCTCAGAGGGTGAAGAGCTTTCGACCAAATCTGCAAAAGCTTATGCGCGCAATTTGCACGCGACGATCAACAGTTCTGAGACTTTGCGAAAATAAATTTCAGAACCATGTCAGGTGTCGTGCCGGAATAGATGATGCGTACTAATTACTCGACCGTCGATAATTAGCTTGTGATTTTAGATTAATTAATCGACAGTCGATAATTAGCTTAAACCTCTGATTTATATGTGAAACATGTATCTAGCTGAGCATTCTGGACTGATATCTGCTTCGTCACGGGATCTCGATAATTTTGTTATTCAGCGCCCGACAACAATAGAGGAAGCTGCCGTACTTTTAGCCGACATGGATAGTAATCCGGTCGCCTACGCTGGTGGCACTGATCTCGTCGCGGCGTTTCGGGAAGGCAAAACAATCGGCACGCTGGTCTGGCTCAAAGGCGTCAAAGACCTTCAAGAAATTTCGATCTCCAACGATATTCTCAGAATAGGTGCGCTGGTCACCCTTGGCGAAGGAAGCGATTCCGATCTCATCAATATTGTCCCTGGGTTTAAAAAAGCTTGGGGCCAGATTGCCAATATTCGTATTCGTTTCTCAGCCACCATCGGCGGAAATCTTATGGCCCGTCGCACAGGCTATGAGATGTCCATTTTGCTGTCAGCGCTGGGCGCAAAAATCAATCTCGTCAACGGCAAAGACACAGTTTCAATCACGCCCGAAGAACTTTGGGAGCACCCCGGCCTTGGACAATCATTGCTGACAAGCATTGATATACCGTTGGAGGGCAAACCGGCTCTTGATTACGAGCGTTCTATGTGGCCGCTGGTGACACAAGCCGTTGTCCTCCGCGGCGGATATGATGGATCCCTGGGACGGGCAGTTATCGCAACGCGCCACCTGCGGCCAAAAATATTTGAGTTTTCAGGCAACACGTCAAATCTCGCAGAAGTGTACAAAAACTTGCCAAATGATTTTGCTGATCCACTGTTGGACAACGCCTATTTGCGGAGCCTTGCGCCAATATTTCTAGAGCGGCAATTGGCTAGATTGGCCGGTGATGCATGAGCAACACTGTCTCGCTCTCATTTACTCTAAATGGTGAACAGAAATCGATTGATGTCCCTTCGTCGGTGACGCTCGGTGATTTACTTCGTGGTGATTTCAACTTGAGCGGCACAAATTTATCCTGCGAGCGAGGTGTCTGCGGTGCCTGCACGGTTCTTATTGATGGCAAACCAATAGCCGCCTGCCACACTTTTGCGTTTGAGATAGAAGATGCAGAGATCAGAACCATCGAAGGATTGGAGGGGGACGACGGAACACTTGATCCCGTTCAAGAAGCTTTCGCCGAACTCAGTTCATTTCAATGCGGTTATTGCACGTCGGGCATGATCATGCTCGCGCGCGCTTTGCTTGATCGCGACCCCTTTCCAACAGACGCGACCATCAAAGAGTGGATCAGTTCCAACATCTGCCGCTGCACCGGCTATGCGATGATCATTGAAGCGGTGAAACTCGCCGCGATAAAAATAGCTGAAAATAAAAAAGAGGTGCGCAAATGAACGACCTGCCACCACTCAATGTAGTCGGAAAGGAAACCCGCCGCCGGGATGCTTTCGAAAAAGTCACCGGACGGGCAATCTATTCGACTGATATTACGCTG
>CAJXJM010000118.1 GCA_913054205.1 uncultured Rhodospirillaceae bacterium | reverse complement strand
TTTTTTCATATTTCATCCGTTTTACGGAGGCAATTCTTATACATAGGTATGTAGACCCTTTGGGAATAGCTAAGCTAGAGCCTATAAAGGTCTTTAAAGAGATAATTTAACAATCCTAAAAATAAGGAGATATGAAATGAACCATATCCAAAGAATCCAAATCTTCCTAGCCGATTACAGACACCTAAGGCTGTTTCGATAATGTGATCAATGTCGCTCATGCAAAATATCAAAAAAGGCGTGCGGTTTAGCTGGGAATGATTAATTTGACATATAACGGTATAGTTTGAATAGATTAGTAACACACTAACGCCAATTATATTTGGCCACAGATTCAAGGTTTAAGGCAGGATGAGTATTTGGGGAAAAGTTATTGGCGGCGTCGCGGGATTTGCGCTTGGCGGGCCTCTGGGTGCCATTATGGGAACCGTTTTCGGCCATGCTGTCGACCGCTCCCGGGCGCAGAAACATGCCGGTGGCGGACCTGAATCCCTGCAAGCGCGGCAAACCGCTTTTACCGTCGCCGTCGTTGTTTTATCTGCGAAAATGGCCAAGGCAGACGGCCAGGTCACGCGCGATGAAGTTGACGCCTTCAAACGAATTTTTAAAATTCCGGAGTCGGAGATGGGAGATGTCGGGCGGCTATTCGATGAAGCACGTCAGGATGCCGAAGGCTTCGAGCCCTATGCCGATCAGATTGGCGAAATGTTTGCCCATGATCCAGCGGTACGCGAAAGCCTGTTGGGCGGTTTATTTCAAATTGCGCTTGCTGATGGCGTGGTCCATCCGAACGAACTCGCTTTTCTCAAAAAAGTCGCCCACTCGTTTGGCTTGGACCAACATGATTTTGACCGCATCCAGTCGGCTCATATGGGAGCGGATAAAGCCGACCCCTATAAAATTTTGGGCATTACGCGAGACACCAGCGATGCGGATATTAAAAAAGCCTACCGAAATCTAAGCCGCGAGAATCATCCCGATACGCTGATTGCCAAAGGCATGCCGCAGGAGTTTATCGATGTCGCCAACGAAAAAATGGCGAGCATCAATGCCGCCTATGATGTGGTCAGCAAAGAGCGCTCGCTTTAATCTCAATGAAAATTGCTGATTATTTTTTAGTTTTTTTGAGCACGTTTATTCTGGGTGTGAATTACGTCGCGGTTAAAATCGGCGTGGCTGAGTTTCCGCCGCTGTTTATGGTCGCCATGCGTTTTACCATCGTGGCCGTCATCCTTATCTGGTTTGCCAAGCCACCCAAACATTATTTCCCAAAAGTGCTGCTCTTTTCCGTCACTATGGGAACACTGCATTTCGGATTAATATTTATTGGTTTTCAACATGTAGATGCGTCACTGGTCGCGATTATATTTCAACTTGGCGTTCCATTCAGTGTCATCTTTGCGCGAATTTTTCTCGGTGAAATGTTTGGCTGGCGGCGATGGTTGGGGATCGCCATTGCTTTTTCAGGTGCGGCAGTTCTGGCCGGTGCGCCACAATCAGATTCTAATCTGATTTACATTTTGATTCTTCTGGTTTCGATTACCGCCTGGGCGATCGGCTCAATCCAAATTAAAACAATGCCCGACTACGACGCTATTTCACTTTCAGCCTGGATGACACTGCTTTCGGCGCCGCAATTATATCTCCTTTCTGCGATATTTGAGACCGGTCAAATTGACTCGCTCTCTCAAGCGTCACTTAATGCCTGGGGCGGATTGGCCTTTAGCGCAATTGGTGCATCGATAATCGGGTATGGCTTATGGTACTATTTGATCGGAAAATATAGCGTTAGCCGGGTTTTACCGTTTGGGTTTTTGTTGCCTTTTTTTGGCGTGCTTTCCGCTATAATTTTTTTGGGAGAAAGGCTTTCTCCAATTTCAATTGTCGGCGGCGCTTTAATATTGGGCAGCGTTATATTTATTCAGTTGCGAAGCCGGCTTAAAACGCAAAACGTGCAGGCGAATAAAAAAAATGATCCAACACCCCTCACCTAACTTTAATGATCGCCTTTCTGGGACCGAAATCGACATGTTGGTGCTGCACTACACTGGCATGAAGTCAGCTGAGCACGCGCTGCAACATATGTGCGATCCGGATGCCCAAGTCAGCGCGCATTATTGCATCGATGAAAATGGTTCTGTTTATCAGCTCGTCGAGGAACAAAATCGGGCGTGGCATGCAGGTGTTTCAAGCTGGCGCGGAAATAACAACATTAACGACCGATCGATTGGCATTGAACTGGTCAATCCAGGCCGTGAATTCGGCTATCGACCCTTTCCCGAAGTTCAAATGAAAGCTCTGATAGATTTATCCGGGGAAATTGTAGCGCGACGTTCTATTCCGCAGCGGAATGTTGTCGGACATTCCGACATTGCACCAACACGCAAACAAGACCCCGGCGAACTATTTGACTGGGCTCAATTGGCAAAACAAGGAACGGGTCTTTGGCCTTCAACTGATTTTCAAACAATTGAAGCGCCAAATCAATTGAACGACTTTAGGGACGCTCTTGCGCACTATGGCTATGACATCTCGGATTTACCGAGCGCGACACTTGCCTTTCAAAGACATTTTCGACCGTCAAAATGCAATGGCAAGGCTGATACAGAAACCAACGGTATACTCAATTTTCTAATTAGTCTTCTCTAGGAACTCTCCCCACCTCTATGACGGTTTTTCATGGCATTCATAAGCCTGGTTATGGCCTGACCCAGCGGGCCAGACCATCTAACTCAGATAAATAAAAAAATTATGCAGCTTGTTTAAGTGCGGGCTTGGAATATCGCGCTAATTTTGTAGCACGCTTCTCCAAATCATTCACTTGGTCGACAGCATCTTCTTCAGAAACATGCATACCGACCAATTCAAATTCATCACCCACATTAAACACCATCCAGTCGCCGCTAATTTCGTGATAACGAATTGCATAAACCATTTTTATAATCTCCTAGGTGTTATGGATAAATTCTAGGCAGAGAGTCATTACCAATTTATGAATCAAAAACATCCAATTGCTTGCGCCAGAGATACTGTCTTGACTTTGGACCGGCTGGAATGCGATGTCAGCATTCACAACCTCAACCAAGCTGTTTAATTATGCCTGATAAATCTTCTCTCTCGGTAGCTCCGGGACTACTGATACGAGACGCCGTCGAAATCGATTTGGCTGAGATAGAAAATATCTACGCCCACTACGTATTGAATGGCTTGGCCTCGTTCGAACTAGCGCCGCCCGATCAGGCAGAAATAAAACGTCGCTGGCGGGCTGTGCGCGAAAATGGACACCCTTATCTGGTAGCTGAGGTGGAGGGTCAGATCGGCGGCTATGCCTATGCATCTTCGTTTAGGTCGCGCCCGGCCTATAACAACACCGTGGAAGATTCTGTATATATCTCACGAAATTTTCTCGGACGCGAGATGGGCCGGGCTCTTCTGGAAGCGCTCATTGAAGAATGTACGGCCGGTGGATTTAGGCAAATGATCGCTGTCATTGGCGATTCAAAGAATCACCCGTCGATCAATCTCCACAAAAAATGTGGTTTCGAACAAGTTGGGATGATGCCCTCCACCGGCTATAAACATAACCAATGGGTCGATTCTGTGTTGATGCAGCGACCCCTTGGGGACGGCGATAACACCCCTCCCAAACTTGATTAACGCTGCACCATCTAATTGTTATTTTTGCAGAACGCCTTTGATCACATCAAGCACAGTATTGGTAACCTTATCAATCAGGACAACGTCTTGATTTACAATTACGCGTTCTGTGCCGTCAATTGCCGGCGGTACGTATGACTATTTTTTCCGTTGCCCTATTCGATACCTAAATGAGCTTGGTGTTATCGCCATTAATCCAGACAAACCGCGACCTCAAACATCTCCAGCTAGGGTGTATGGGTTGACGCAAGAGGCACGAGATTTGTTGATTGCATGGCAAGAGAACCCTGAGGAAGCAGTTAGTGCTTTCTTACAGGCTTCTGAAAATCTTCGGGCGGAATGGTTAAAAAACAAGAGCGAGCGTCAGATTGAAGCTAAGCTTGATAGAGGGCGAACAATTACTCTTGCGGGTGATGAACACGATGTTTTGCAGAAAAATATTGTAGAGGAGTTTGCACCGAGGTTCATAAAGGACTTTGAGGTTTTGTACATTGCGGATACCTCGAACAAGCAAGTTAGAGCACCAAATAGGCGCGTTAATGAGTTGGGATTAGCTGGTCTTTTTGAAAAAGATCTCCCAGACGTAGTAATTTGGGATAGACATAGAGAATGGGTCTTTATATTGGAGGCTGTACATTCTAGCGGCGCGATAACGCCATCACGGCGCGATAGATTTAAAAAAGCCCTTGGAGAGATGAGTGATAGCGCAGTCTTCGTTTCAGTTTTTTCTAGTAGAGATGTTTACAAGAAGTTTGTTGAAAGTATTTCTTGGAAAACTGAAGTTTGGATCGCTGATAATCCCGAGAATATGATCCATCATGATGGTGAGAGGTTTCTAGGGCCATATTTATGATCATGCTTTCCACGGTCCAGCGTATAGTCGAACTACACGGGGATGCATTTGGCTGGAGAGCGTACCCGGCCAAGGCAGCACATTCAGTTTTACATTGCCTGATGCTAAATAACGGTTAGGGGTCACTAGCGGACTTATCCAAATCCATTTGCAATGGCCCCTTGCTTAATAAAGCGGCCAATACTTTTCACCAGCAGACGGGCGCAGCCCGTTTGCATGGTGCTCAATCATAACTCGCCCACTTTACGCCCAGTTAGTCCCTTCCGTAACGCTCTCACATAAGTTATAACCCCAACTGCCAGACGGTCGGATGATCGCTGTTCAGCTTTCGGGCCGAATAGAGGAAAGTCCGGGCTCCACGGAAACACGGTGCCGGGTAACGCCCGGCGGGGGCGACCCCAGGGAAAGTGCCACAGAAAGCAAACCGCCTATTTATATAGGTAAGGGTGAAAGGGTGCGGTAAGAGCGCACCGCGTCAATGGTAACATTGATGGCAAGGTAAACCCCACCGGGAGCAAGACCAAATAGGGATGACGCGTTCATTAAATTTATTTGGTGAACAGGCGTGTTTTCGCGCCGTTATCCGGGTCGGTCGCAGGAGGCGTTCGGCAACGAGCGTCCCAGATGAATGGTCATCACCTCTTTTTCGAAAGAGCGTACAGAACCCGGCTTACAGACCGTCTGGCATTATTTTCCGGCACTTTTCACCGCAACTTGCAATTGACTTGCCCTCTTCCCCCCGGCATCCTGACGCCAACTTAAATCCACCAAAAAGGGGAGAGATACCATGGGAGAAACCATCGAGCTAACCGCCAGCGACGGCCACACTTTTAGCGCTTACAAGGCCGAACCTGAAGGCACGCCGAAGGGCGGCATTGTTGTTATCCAAGAAATTTTTGGCGTTAACAGCCACATTCGCGAAGTCACGGACGGCTTTGCCGCAGAGGGCTACCTCGCCATTGCACCGGCTTTATTTGACCGCGCTGAGCGTGATGTCGATCTTGGCTACGGCCCGGACGACCGTGACAAAGGCATAGCAACCCGCGCCAATGTCGAATGGGATGATGCGGTAAAGGACACCATCGCCGCCAAGGAAGCTGTCGCAAGTGCGGGTAAAGTCGGTATTGTCGGCTATTGCTACGGCGGCACCATCGCTTGGCTGGGCGCGTGCAAGGGCGGCTTTGATGCCGCAAGTGGTTATTACGGCGGCGGCATCCACCAAAATCTTGATCTTGACGCAGGCTGTCCGGTGCAGCTGCATTTTGGCTCCGAAGATCAGGGCATCCCGCAAGAAAATGTCGATCTCATTCGGGAAGCCAAAGCCGATGTCGACATATTTGTCTATGACGGTGCCGGGCATGGCTTTATCTGTGATCAGCGGCCAAGCTATGATGAGGCGGCGACAGCAACAGCCCGTGGCCGCACGCTTGAGTTCTTTGGCCAGCATATCGGTTAAGCTGCTTGAATGAGCTCAACGCCCGGTATATTGCCCTCGCAAGAAATTGCCGCCGCCATTAAAAGCGGCATGATTTCTGCTGACCTGCCCGTTCCAGACGGGCAGGTACAACCCGCCAGTATTGATTTGAGACTTGGCAGCGTTGCCTACCGGGTGCGCGCAAGCTTTTTGCCGGGCACAAAATCGTCGGTCGAAGAAAAACTTAAAAACATTACCATGCATTCGATCGATCTCACCGAGGGTGCGGTGCTGGAAAAAGGCTGCGTCTATATCGTGCCTTTGCAGGAAAGCTTGAACCTGCCCGCAGATACGTCAGGCATGGCGAACCCTAAAAGTTCTACCGGGCGTCTCGATATATTTACCCGGGTGATCACCGATGGAGCGCTTGAATTTGACCGCATTGAAGCCGGCTATAAAGGTCCGCTTTATGCAGAAATTTCGCCACTGACATTTAGTGTGCTGGTTCATCCCGGCTCAAAGCTCAGCCAACTCCGATTGCGGCGCGGGAAATTTGATGTTGCCGATGGCGTTGCCTTCACCGTCGATCTCACAGGGTTTGAAGTCGACGGACAGCAGAATAAAATAGTTGGCTATAAAGCCAAACAGCATGCCGGTGTCGTCGACGTTGAAAAAATCGGCCATTATGAAATGCTCGACTATTGGGACCCGATCATTGCCAGGGACGACAAATCCTTGGTGCTCGATCCGGATGAATTTTACATTCTCGCCTCCAAGGAAGCGGTCAGCGTGCCGCCCGATCAAGCCGCCGAGATGCGGGCTTATGACACCTTGGTGGGGGAGTTCCGAGTACATTATGCAGGCTTCTTCGATCCCGGCTTCGGTCATGACGCCGCAGGCGGTGCCGGCAGCCGCGCTGTCTTAGAGGTGCGCTCCCATGATGTACCGTTTGTTTTGGAAGACGGCCAAATGGTCGGGCGTTTGGTCTATGAGCCGCTGACCGCGACACCGGATATTTTATATGGTGTCGATGTCGGCTCCAACTATCAAAGCCAGGGCCTCAAATTATCAAAGCATTTCAAATGAGAACCGAGTGTCTTAATAGACATGAGGAGCCCGCAAGTGCGGGTCGCTACTAATGTAGCGCAAGCCAAACGAGAGGATCGAGTGCCCGACGCTTGAGGGGCAAACATGAGAACAAATCTGGAGAGAATCGGGAACACTTATCCCCAAATTTTTATGCTTAAATTCTGTTAATAATGGGGATAATGTGGATAACTAGTGTTAGGTATTGATTCTAAAGAAAAATTAAGGAAAAAATATTCACAAGCCTGTGGATAAAGTTCAGTATTATCCCGCGAGACCATAAAAGGAAAAGAACATGGCTGACAAAGATGATATCAAAGAAGGCAAAGAATTTCACCTCGATGTGCCGCAAGTAAACAAGCCGTTTTTCTTAAAAGGCTCGGGCGCGCTCGATTGGGGCATGCAAAATCGCTTGGCTCAGATCTTTAATCCTGAATCCGGCCGCACCGTTATGCTGGCTTTT
>CAJXJM010000117.1 GCA_913054205.1 uncultured Rhodospirillaceae bacterium | reverse complement strand
CAAGCGCATGATAATAGTCATCTGAAACAGAGCCAGGGTGACGGATGGCATGATAATCGCCTTCCACCCCGATGCCGTCAGCAAACCGGTGGACCACCAGCCGATTTGAATGGCCTCCCCCCTGCCAAATGATGGCAAGATGCCTAAGCCGACGGCGAAAATATAAATTAACAAAATGCCGATGACAAAAGTCGGCAGCGTAACCCCGACCAGTGAACCGACCAGAAAAGATCGGCTCAGCCATGAATTGGGTTTAATTCCCGTGTATATGCCCATGGGGATTCCAAGGAAGACGGACAATATTGCCGAAATGATAACCAGCTCAAGTGTCGCGGGCATCCGTTCGGCAATAAGGTCGGCCACAGGACGCTGAATTCGGTAGGAAATCCCGAATTCCCCTTGCATTGCGTTACCCATAAAGCGCCCAAACTGAATTAAAAACGGATCATTGAGGCCCAAATTATCCCTCATGGCGACACGCTCTTCGTACGATGCTTCTTGGCCCACCATGTTATCGACAGGATCGCCGACGAAGTTGAACAGCATGAAAGAAACCAGAGAGACGACGACCATTACGGCAACCGCCTGTAGCGCTCTTTGAATGACGTAAGCGATCATAAAAATTCTTGCATAAATTCAAGCTCCCCGGATGCGAAATGATTTCGCATCCGGGGCCGCCTGCTTAAGTCAGCATATTATCTATTTTTTGAACTTGGTATAGATGAAGCGTACGCCATCATCAGCAACGATGGGGATATCGAGCTTGTCGCTCATTGCCCAGACGATAACCTGATGATGCAGGGGCAAATAGTTGACGTTATCGCGCATCTTTTTCCAGACTTTTGCGATCAACTTGTCACGCTTCGGGAAATCGACCTCGCTCTCGATTTGCTGAATTGTGTTGTCAATGTCTTCATCTTTGAAGCCGGTTCCGTTCCAGCCTTTGTCGGCACTCTTAACCAGCAGATTGAACACATAGTGGGAATCGAGCGTGGAAACACCCCAACCCAGCATGTAAAAATCTGTTTCCCGGTTTTTGATTTTCGGGAAGTGAAGCGTTTTCGGAATTGCCGACAATGTTACTTTGATGCCGATTTTACCGAGCATACCAACGACAGCCTGACAAATTCCTTCATCATTGATGTAGCGGTTGTTCGGGCAATCGAGCTGAATGCTGAAACCATCCGCATATCCGGCATCAGCCAGCAATTTCTTGGCGGCTCCAATGTCGTATGGACGACGTTTGTTCAGCGCTTCTGTATACCCATGAACAGCCGGCGGTGTGATCAGACCGGCAGGGACGGCATAGCCGCGCATAACTTTCTTCTTAATCGCTTCGATATTGATGGCCTGATACATAGCCTGCCGCACCCGCTGATCAGCGAGAGGGTTTTTGCCCTTGATGTTGGAGGTCAGCAATTCTTTCACGCCCTGGTTCATACCAAGGAAAATGGTGCGGACCTGAGCCGTCTGCTCAAGATGCAAACCTGCCGTATTTTTGATCCGATTAAGATCCTGCAGCGGCGGATCGAGAATGAAGTCCAACTCGCCTGACAGCAACGCTGCCACACGGGTCGCTTGATTGGCGATTGGTGTATAGATGATTTTATCGACTTCATGGGGATAGGTCTTCAGCCCCCACCAGTCGTTGTTTTTGACCAAAATGGTTTTAACGTCCGGCTCACGCAATTGCAGCTTGAACGGGCCCGTACCCATAGCATGGCGCACGGCGTAGGTTTCTTGCTTGCCGGCCCGGTCTTGAGGTTTGGTGACACCGTTTTTCTCTGACCATGCCTTCGACATGATGAAGATGTTTGTCAGCTGGTTGCGCAAAATCGGGTTCGGTCCTTTGGTAATGACCTGTACCGTATGCTTATCAATTACCTTCACTTCACTGATGGAACTGATGTCGTGCTTCAAATCGGACGTCGGTGATAATGCACGCTCAATGGAAAATTTCACATCAGCAGCAGTGAAATCTGATCCATCATGGAACCTGACACCCTTGCGCAATGAGAATTCCCATGTTGTTGCATTAACCAGCTTGTAACCCGTGGCAAGCCAAGGCGTGTTCTTCATGTCTTTATCATTGTAGTAGAGAACGTCGTAGATTTTGCGCGATGCTGAATGGGTCGGCGATTCATTTGCAGCATGCGGGTCCGCTGTTAGGGCGTCGCCCTGGCTGGCCCAGCGGATAACATTTTCCGCATAAACCGGCGTCGCCATTATGGCCACCGTAATGGCAGCAGCAAAAGCCGAAGTTAGCTTGGAATTCATGATTATGACTCCTCCCAGAATCAATGGATTAGTTGTGGTCGATTTAAAAAATCAAACTATGGATTATTAATTTTTGACAATAATTAGGTATCATGTTGTTAATTTCAGAGTCAATGCTGATTGTATGATATATGAGCTTCAGTTCTTGCCGCACGTTATGTGGTCCATGGAGGAGAGGCATCAAGCTTGCGAGCATGGCGTGAAAATGAGCGCCATGTAATAATTTATTTTGGAAGTACGAGTCTGGCTATGCGCGGTCGCGACACAAAAAACATCATACTGGACGCTGCCGAATCTTTATTCAGCAAGCGGAGCTATATCGATGTCACATTTCGACAAATTGCCGATCTGGCGGGTCTTCACGTTAGCCAAATCATCTATCACTTTCAAAACAAAGACCGCTTGCTGAAGCAAGTCGTTATCAGACGCGCTGCTGAACTGAATGACGAACGCATGGATATGTTGAACACTTACCGGCGACTTGTCGGTGATGATAACATGGAGATTGAGCCACTCGTTCGTGCCTTTATCGACCCTTATTTGACCAGGATTATCGAAGACAAAACTAATAGCTGGCGGAATTTTGGTGCGCTCATCGGTAGGATTGCGTGGAACCCGCTCACAATACCAGCCATTGACACCGCCTATAACGAAACCGCGAAACATTACTTGATGGCCTTCACCAAAGCGGCGCCTGAGATCGACGAAGAACACATCCATCGTGCATTTCAGTTTTTGCTCGCCGCCATGTACAGCGCCTGTGCCGATAACCGCCGCATCGACACACTTTCCGACGGCCAGTTCTCTAGTTGGGATATTGATCGGATATACACATCTGTTATTCCATTCGTCACTGGCGGCTTTAAAGAGTTGGCCAAGCTTCCAAACAATGCGCCCAACCGTAGCGGCGCCAAATGATTTGAATTGTTCCATTTAAGGTCAAATGACAGGAGACCCACACATGCCCATCATAAACCGCGTCGCCGATCTTCATGATCAAATGATCGAATGGCGCCACGACATTCATGCCCACCCGGAGCTCGCCTTCGAGGAACAACGGACCTCGGATATCGTCGCCCGTGAATTGGAGTCATTTGGCATCGAAGTTCATCGTGGGCTGGCGAAAACCGGCGTTGTCGGCGTACTGAAAACCGGTGACGGCCCAAGTATCGGGCTTCGCGCCGATATGGATGCCCTGCCCATTCATGAAAACAACCAGTTCGATCACCGCTCGCTTCACGAAGGAAAAATGCATGCATGCGGGCACGATGGGCATACTTCGATGCTACTTGGCGCTGCTAAATATTTAGCGGAAACCCGCCGTTTTAAAGGCACGGTCAATTTCATTTTTCAGCCTGCGGAAGAAGGTGAGGGTGGTGCTCGGGTGATGATTGAGGAGGGCCTTTTCGAGAAATTCCCCTGTCAATCCGTTTACGGCGTCCACAACATGCCCGGCAAAGACACGGGAAGTTTTTCACTGCGCCCAGGCCCGTTAATGGCGGCTTATGATACGTTTCAAGTTACCGTGCGTGGTCGTGGCACACACGCAGCCATGCCTCATCATGGGATCGATCCGATTGTCGTGGCATCTCATATGGTCACCGCATTGCAAAGCATCACCAGCCGCAACCTCAACCCAATTGAATCAGCGGTCGTCAGCGTCACGCAGTTTCATGGCGGCAGCACCAACAATGTAATCCCCGACCGTGTATTCTTGGAAGGCACGACACGTTGTTTTAAGCCCGAAATTCGTGAATGGATGGAGCCTGCCATGCGCCGAATCATTGATGGCGTTGCCCAGGCCTTTGGCGCGGAGATAGAGTTTGATTATCTATACCGCTATCCCCCGACCATCAACCACCCGGCAGAAACCTCAATTGCCGCGAAAATCGCCGCCGAAGTGGCGGGCGAAAGCCGGGTCGATACGGATACAGATCCGGTCATGGGCGGAGAGGATTTTGCCTTCATGCTGGAGAAAGTTCCGGGCTGTTATCTGTTCATCGGCAACGGTGCAGGCGAAGGTGTATGCATGGTCCACAACCCGGATTATGACTTCAACGATGAAATTCTTCCTGTCGGCGCGACATATTTCTCGCGCCTTGTTGAGTCTGTTCTACCTACATAATGGATGAGCGGAATACTGACTGGAATATCCGACACGTTTATCCAGCCAGTATTTCCTCAACAATTTCCTGAACGGAAAGTGCTGCGCGCAATGAGGCCATGCGGTTTGGTTCCCCGTTCACCATCGCTAAAAAGCCATCCAGCTGGCGCATATACCCATCCTGACGGGCATCAATGGCGTCGGGGAACTCATTCACCCAATCTCCACCATCTGATGATTTCAACTGATTCCAGTCCCAAAGCCGGTATGATGCCCTCGATCCCCATACTGTGAACTCCACTCGGTCTGGCCCGACGCCACCTGCGCCGCCGGCAAATGAAACCGGTATCCCCTGGCAATCCAGTCTGGCCAGAAAATGTGATTCACAAAGATGTTCTTCTCGTTGATATCGGACCGAGGAATCGATCAAACTTGCTGGCCCAAACAGTTTCTCTATCAGAAAGACGTAGTGCGTTCCGACCTCGCGAACGAAACCGCCTTCCCTACGTTCCGACAACCAAGATGCCGAATGCTGCCAGCCCCGCGGCCAATTGGAAAAATGCAGACGCAAGTCGACTCCAATAATATCCCCTGCCGTACCATCAATGATTTTGTTTTCGATTCTTTCAACGGCGCGCGCGGCTACGAACGGGAAGTTCACTGCATTGAGGACACCGGTCGCTTCAACCTCTTCGACCAGCAATCGACTTTCCGCAATATCGACTCCTAAGGGCTTTTCGCAATAGACAACTTTACCGGCACGGGCCGCCACTGTTGCAAATTCCTTGTGAGATTTCGGCGGGCTGGCGATATAAACAATATCGATATCTGGAGCAGTTATAATTTGCTCCGCAGACTCTCCAATTTTTATCCCGGCACACTGTTGTTCGACGACACGACAAGCATCGGGGACAGGATCCCAGGCGAGGCCCAGATTAAACCCGCCATGAGTTTTCATGTTGGTTAACATTCGATGCCCCATGACACCCAGCCCAATAAAGGCGACTGAAGGTTTCATGTTATTGCTCATTTTTATTTATTCCCACTAACTAACAAAGCTTCGACAAGTCTTTGAACGGCTAACCCATCCTCTGGGGAGGCCATCTTGATGTTTTCGCCACTCATATGGGCGAACACTCCGTCAAGAGTCCTTTGCCGATCATTTGCACCGATATCTTCGACATCCGTGAACAACTCCGCCCAAGCCCCACCCGTACTACAACTGATCCGGCCTCCACTGTGAAGACGGAATGATTTTTTGCTTCCCCACAATGTATATTCCGTACCAACAGGTCCAACCCCGCCGGTCGCAACACGAATGAACAGGGGAATACCACCAAAATCGAGTTCCGCGGTCATATGCGTTTCTGAAGAAACACCATCATCGGGATAAACCACCGTAGCGCGGGTAACCGAGCCGTCACCCAGAAGGCGGCGCGTCAGATATAGCCAATGAGACAATATTTCACGGGTAAACCCACCCTGCTCGCGTTGCGCCAGCCAAGTTGCCGTTTTCTGAAATTCTCGGGGCCAGGTGGTCAGGTGAACAAAAATTTCTGCCCCTTTGATGTTCCCCATCTCTCCGTTATTCAACTCTTTTTCAATGAATGTGCTTCCCAGCGCGTTGCCGTGGTTAAAATTGATGAGGCTGGGAGTTCGGGTATTTTCGATCCGCGCCAGCAAATCTTCACTTGCCGCAACATCAACGCCAAACGGCTTCTCGCACAACATTGGCGTATCCGCCTCAATGGCCAACAGGTAATATTCGCGATGCGTATTTGGTGGGCTGGCAACGTAGACGAGGTTAATCGCTTGGTCATTGATCAGGGACGCGGCATCGGACGCAATTCGAAGACCGGGGGTTACAGATTGTGTGGCCCTACACACTTCCGCATTTGGGTCCCATACAAGTCTTACCGAATAGTTTTCATGCTTTTGCATATCGGCAAGCATCATCTGCCCCATGCCGCCGAGGCCAATCATTCCAACTTTGAACGAAGTCATTTAGTCTTCCAGTTAACAATCGTCAGTGTGAATCCGATGTCTTGTTCGGCGTTAGTGGGACCTAGCCAAGTTAGCTCCCCGGTTTCAAGGCTGACCAGAATTTACCATTGAGACCAATCATTATCTGGTCGTGGTACGCCTCCAGACCGGGCCGCTTCCTAAGATTTCGAGTATCGCACATATCATCCCTCATATGATGTAAGGTTGCCATACACACTCATACACGTACATATGATGTAACATATTTATATTAAAGGGATTTCAAGGTTGGCTGGGGCGGAAGGATTTTACTATAAAATTCCCAAAACCGTTGTATTTCAATGTCTTATCATGGTCGATTTTCCTGATTTAGGATAGAAATGTGGCAGGTTTAAGGGAAGGATGCCTGATGATTTTTTAGAATTATATTGGCGGTTAATTGAATGCCTCTTTCTTCACCAACCACCGCTCGACAAGGCGTGCATAGTAGCTGGCACCAAGTGCAAGGATATTATCATTAAAATCATACTCGGGGTTGTGGACTTCGCAGTCGCTGTGTCCTCCGCCATTACCGATGTTGATGTAGGCACCGGGGCATTTTTCAAGCATATACGAGAAATCTTCCGATGCCATTATCAGCGCACCATTTCTATCCATATTCTCCTCGCCGACAAGTTCTGCTGCTGTATCTGCGGCGAATTCGGCTTCGCGTTCCGAGTTAACAAGCGGCAGAAATTTTATCTGAAAATCCATTGTCACCGAAGCGCCGAAGGCGGCGGCTACATTTTGGGAAATCTCAAGCATGCGCTTTTCTGCCATACCCAGGGTGTCGTTTGAAAACGCCCGGACAGTCCCGCGCATAACCGCTGACTGTGGTATAACATTGTAGGCGTCTCCGGAATGGATTTGGGTAATCGAAATCACCAATGGCTCTGTCGCTTTGAGATTGCGCGAAACAATTGACTGTAAAGCGGTCGTAATGTGTGACGCGACCAGAACCGGGTCTACGCTGTTTTCAGGGCGGCCACCATGTGCACCCTTACCATCAATGGTAAGATCAAAGAAAGCGCCGCCGGCCATCATTGGGGCCTCCCGTCTCCTCCGTTCTGAGCCTGTCCTG
>CAJXJM010000116.1 GCA_913054205.1 uncultured Rhodospirillaceae bacterium | reverse complement strand
CTGCCCGCCAGCACCCGCTCGCGGCCGACAAAATCGGCAAAACGGCAAATGCGCTCGGCAACAAAATCGGGATGCTCGACAAAATTGGAGACCGAATCGATGACGCCGGGCAGCAACACTTTGTCATCCGGTAGTTTCGCATCGCGCCAAACCGTCCACTCGTGGGAATGACGGGGGTTCGATGCTTCGAATGACAGCACCTGGGATTTCACCTTCTTCACCACATGAATGATTTTTTCGAGCGCGATGTCACACACATGGGGGCCTTCATAATTGCCCCAGCAAAGATGCATACGCGCCATATCCGCCGGTATATTGCGGAGCGCATGATTGAGCGCTTCGACCTGGGCTTCGGCGCGTTTGATGAACTCGGCGTCAGTGATATCGGAATACATGGTGTGGCGCCCCATGGCCAGGTCCGGGCAATCGAGCTGGATCACCAGGCCGGCCGCATTGATCGCCTCATACTCGGCCCGCATGGCCTCCGACAAGGCCTCCAGATATTTGTCTTCGTCGGCATAATACTCATTCGGCTGGAAAACCGAGATGACACCGGGCGACGCCGCGTTCATGAAGCCCTGCACGGCGCCCGCCGCCGTCACGGAGCGCGTCAGATTTTCGATATCGTTGGTCAGTGCGCCTTCATCCTTGACGCTGATTTCGCCGGTGCACATGGGCCGGGCCAGTTTCGGCGTCTCACCCTGCGCGGCGATTTTCTTCACATAGTTCGGATAGAGTTTGAGGTCGCCCGGAATACGCCTGGGACTATCGCCGGAAAATCCGTGATAGCGGTCCTTGATGTAGGTGGCATAACCGATCTTGCTCATCTCGCCGTCGCTGACGATATCGATACCGGCCTCGACCTGGCGCGCGACCACCTGACCGACCGCGTCCGCCATGCAGGCATCAAAACCCGCCTGGTCGTAGCTATCCTCATTTTCTTTTTGTAAGAGAAATTCCGATACGCCATCGGGCCGAGGCAGACTGCCCACATGCGTGGTCAAAATACGGTCGCTGCTGAGTTTCATGATCGATCCAGGATTGTGATGAGGTGCTATTCCGAAAAAAATGGTCGGAGCGGCGGGATTCGAACCCACGACCCCTTGTCCCCCAGACAAGTGCGCTACCAGGCTGCGCCACGCTCCGACAAATATGTAGCTGCAATATAATGCGCTGAGTCTCCGCCGACAACTGCATTAAAGCATCAGGGCAATAGTTTTCGAATTTCCTTCAACTCGGAAAGGACAGATTTTAACTCGGCAGTTTTTTCAGGCGATGCAGATTGGGAGCCAATATTCGAAGAAGCGGATGCCCCCTCCTCTATCTTGCCGCCGTTTTCTTTGAGAAGTTTCTGCACGCCTTTGATGGTATAGCCGTCAATGTACAATAAATCCCGAATGCGGCGCAGCATCACTAAATCTTCTGGCCGGTAATAGCGCCGTCCACCGCCGCGTTTCATCGGCTTTATCTGGGGGAATTTACTTTCCCAAAATCGTAGAACATGTTGCGGGAGGTCGAGCTCTTTGGCGACTTCGCTGATGGTACGAAATGCTGACGCGGATTTACCGCTGCGCCGTCTCTCTGACGGCTGTTGCTCTGTCGCGAGAGCCATGATTAATCGAATTCACTAGTATTGGAGGGTGGATTAGCTGGCTCAACTGGCCCAGCTGGTTCCACAGGAAGGCCACTTAATTTGCTTTTCAAAACCTGCGAGGGTCGAAACACCAAAACCTTACGAGGCAAAATCGGAACCTCCTCGCCGGTCTTTGGGTTGCGTCCAATCCTTTGGCCTTTGCTCCGGACAGAGAAACTGCCGAAGGAGGAAATTTTTACGGATTCGCCACTGGCCAATGTATTCGAAACTTTATTGAGAACAGATTCCAAAAGATCAGCCGATTCATTTCGGGATAAACCGACTTCCTGATATACGGCTTCACTCAATTGAGATCGGGTAATTGTCTCATTGTACATTGGCTTCCATTCCCTATTTTGATTTCGGATTTGAAACTAAGCTTACGTCAAAAAGTTTTCAAAATCAATGGGATGGAAGGCGTATTTAACACACATTTTTGTAAAAATCGTGCGGGTAATCCCTAATTTTACCAGCGAACCAACGCAGCGCCCCAAGTCAAGCCGCCGCCCATCGCTTCCATTAACAGCAGATCACCTTTTTTAATGAGGCCTTCGCGCACGCCGTGGTCCAAGGCAAGCGGGATTGAGGCAGCAGATGTATTGGCATGATTCTGGACGGTGAGAATGACTTTTTCAATCGGCATTTTCAGCTTTTTAGCAGTGCTGTCGATAATGCGTTTGTTGGCTTGGTGTGGCACCAGCCAGTCGATATCGCTGTCCGTCAGATCATTGGCCGCAAGCGCTTCCGTGACAACGGCTGCCAAATTAGTGACAGCGTGGCGAAAGACTTCCTTGCCGGCCATCGTAATATATCCAGCGGTTTGGGTCGTCGATGCCCCACCATCGCAATACAGCAAATCTTCCAAGTTACCATCGGAGTGGATATGCGTCGAAAGTATGCCGGGCTCATCCGGTGATTGTTCTTCCACTTCGACGGCTTTAACGACGACTGCACCTGCGCCATCGCCAAATAGAACGCAGGTTGTGCGGTCTTCCCAATTTAGGAGGCGCGACAATGTATCGGCGCCAATAACCAGCGCTGTTTTTGCCTGACCGGTTTGGATCAAGCTGTCGACGATCGAAAGCGCGTAGATAAAGCCGGAGCAAACTGCCTGAACATCAAACGCAGCGCCGGAACGGCAGCCTAAATGTTTTTGAATGCGGACGGCGGTAGCCGGAAAAGTTCTGTCAGGCGTGGTGGTGCCGACAACGATAAGGTCTATTTCAGAGCCGTCAATGCCGGCATGTTCCAACGCGCGGTTAGCTGCTTTTAAAGCAAGGTCTGAGGTGTACTCATCTTCCGCAGCGAAATGGCGTTGTTTAATGCCGGTGCGGGAAATAATCCACTCATCGGTGGTGTCCACCTTTTCAGCCAAATCTTCATTGGTAACGACATTTTGCGGGAGATATGAGCCGCAGCCGACGAGTTGAGATATTATTTTCATTTATGCGGTAGCCGACTGTGGTTCCGAATTATCTGCGTTGTCAGTATTTTCTGAGGCATCAGAACTCGGCGAGATGAGATGTCCCAGATCTTCTTTAATTATTTCGATAAAATCACGCCTAATAAGCTTAACACCCGCCTCAATCGCATGCGCAAAACCGAGAGCGTCCGTGCCACCGTGGCTTTTGACGCAAACACCATTGAGACCAACGAGCATGGCACCGTTATAACGCCGAGGATCGAAATGCGCGCGAAATCTTTCAAGCGCGGGGCGTGCCATCAATGCGCCAATCTTGGAAATAAGGCTTTCAGTGAGAAACTTTTTCAAGAAGAACGTGATCAATTGAGCCGTACCTTCGGCGGTTTTTAATGCAATATTTCCGGTGAAGCCGTCTGTTACGATGACATCAACGGTACCTTTGCCAATATCGTCACCTTCAACAAATCCATAAAATTTAATCGGCAGATCAGACTCTTGAAGGATCGCTGCGGCCTTTTTGACCGAATCGTTTCCTTTGAGGCCTTCAACGCCAACATTCAAAATACCGATGGATGGTTGTTCAATGTCCAATTCATTGCGGGCGAAAACCTCACCCATAACCGCAAATTGAACCAAGTTCTCAGCATCACATTCGATATTTGCACCGAGATCCAGCATCACGCAGTCACCATTTTGGGTTGGAAAACTAGTGACGATGGCAGGTCGGCTAATTCCGGGTATCATTCTGAGCACAATCGTCGCCATCGCCATCAGAGCGCCGGTATTGCCGGCAGACACGATTGCGGAAGCTTCGCCGTTCTTTACCGCATCAATTGCCAAGCGCATGCTGGAGTTTTTACCAGTACGCAAGGCAACAGTAGGCTTGTCACCCATGGTGACGATATCGGTCGTATGGCGGATTTCGCAGGCCGCTTTAGCCCTTGGGTATTTGTCCAATAAAGGCTCGAGTTGAGCTTCGTCGCCGAAAACCAGATAGCGCACATCATCAGCATGCGCACAGGCAAGATCAATGCCGCCAACAATCATATCTGGGGCGTTGTCCCCGCCCATACCGTCTATTGCTACGGTAATTAGATCAGTCACCGATCCGCGCTCCTTTGAGCTAGCTCTAGGTTGGTATTGTGAGCCGTTTTACTGTTAAAAGAAACAGTTTAAGCGACCGAATCGATTTCGACTACTTCGCGGCCATCATAATAGCCACAAGAGCCACATACGTGATGAGGACGTTTGACCTCGCCGCAGTTTGCGCATTCGGTTTGAGCCGCTGCACTAAGGGAGTCATGCGCCCGGCGCATGTTTCGGCGGGATTTGGATATTTTCTTCTTCGGAACAGCCATAGCTATTTATCTCTAATTCTTAAACGAGTTTATCTGCCAAGTATTTTGGAAGTTTCCATCGCGGAGGCACGGTACATAAAACAAATTAAATGGTTCGGCAAGCCGAATGCGAGGTACCTATGCGTTGCCACGATTGAAATCTGGCATTCGTTTACTTGAGTTTCTTTAAGACTGCAAACGGATTATCACTTTCGCCGTCGTCTAATTTATCCCCCGCCTCTTTCTTTAACCTGCCAAAATCAGCACTGGGCGATCTAGGGAACGGGTCAAGCTCGAGACCAAAGTGTTCAGTTAGCATTATTCCAACGTCAAACGTGCCATCGACAATGGGTTCTGCTGGATCATCTGTATCTGTATCAAATTCAATGATTTCAACGTTTTCGGGGACGATTTCTTCAGAATAATCACACCAAAATTCGCCTTTTACATCGCCTGCTAATGGCTCCAAGGTAACGCTGCACCGTTGAACCACATGACCCTCAAAGCTCGCTTTAACCTGAATATCCTTTTTTGATGGCGAGCTTATAAAAACGAGGTGCGCTGTAAGCTTTTCAAGCTTAATCAGATCGAATCTTTTGGCTAGCGCCAAGCATTCCGCATCAGACGCCACAATGTCTAATTCATAGTTGGTCCCTTTCACCTGATCAACATTGATCACTCGAGAAAGTTCTGCGCTGGTTGCAATCATAATTTATTCTGATCCGTTTGTGGGGATTGACCCGAACTCTATTTCGCCGCTTTTTAGACTCTCAAAACTCCAGTTTTTCGAAGATTGAATTTCGCGGCCAATGTAATCAGCAACAGCGACGACTTGGGCTTCGGTAGGCTCGCAGTCTAAATACAAATTACGTTTTAAAGCTTCGGTCATGGTTGCGCCGTCAGTTCCGGCAATTGCGTCATCGTAAGCTTTGATTCGCCCATAAAAGGATTTTGCCAGCGCTTTAATTTTTCTCCCAACGCCCAAATCACCAACGCCCATTTCGCGCATATTTTTATCCATATCGCCAAACATTACATCAAACAGCTCTTGAGAGAGTTTGCCGCCTTCCTCCCCGAGTTCCTTTAGACGATGCATGACGATGAAGATATGGAGGGTTATGAGTTCAAATCGTCCATTAACAGTGTCTGGTACGCCCTGGAGAATATAAAAACCCTCCAGACGCGCCTGAGCAACGATTTGGCCATAGAGGCTGTAGACCGTATCGTCGTATTTTTTGAGGCCCAAAAAGGCAAGTATTCCCATTTTATCTACCGCTCAAAACAGCCGTTGACAGAGTGCTCCGGACACGACATCACTTAGCCATTATAGTTGTTTTATGTTACTATATCGCCTTATCGAAAAGGCTTTAGTTCTAAAACGGTAATTGAGAGAAATTTGGCCGAAATGCAAACAAAATTTAACCGGCGTTATAAATTTGCACGAATTGCTGCAATTGGCATCGCTGTTATTGCCGTAACTGCATGTGCTCCACGTCTTGCCTCGCGGGGTAATCTCCCAGACCCAGATTCGCTCGCAAATATAGAAGTTGGCCAAGTAAATAAGCGCGATGTCATTGAAATGATTGGATCACCCTCAAGCACTGAAATGTTCCAGGGGGAAAGCTGGTATTATATTAGCGAGAAAACTGAAACACGTGCCTTTTTCAAACCTCAAGTGGTTGAACGCAAGGTTCTGATAATTCGGTTTAATAAAAAGGGTGTGGTCAAAGAATTAAAGACAATTGGGCTGAAGGAAGGTCGCGACATTGCGATGGTGAAACGGGTAACGCCGACGGCCGGACAGGAGTTGACCATTTTAAAGCAACTCTTTGGAAATGTTGGACGATTTGAGGGGGGTGGTCAGAATACCGGGACGATCTTAGACGGAAAATAGTTTGGTTGTTTTTTTTAGTTTAAAAAAAGCCCCGAAGGTTCACACCCTGGGGCTTTTTTAATGATTAAAACCAATTCGCTAAGCGGCGAGGATCGCCAGCAGCAAAATAGCTACAATATTCATAATCTTAATCAGTGGGTTCACAGCTGGGCCCGCGGTGTCCTTGTAAGGATCACCAACAGTGTCACCTGTAATGGCAGCGTGATGAGCGTCTGAGCCTTTGCCACCGTGATGTCCATCTTCAATGTATTTCTTAGCGTTATCCCACGCGCCACCACCAGATGTCATCGACAGGGCAATAAAGATACCGGTAACAATAAGGCCCATTAAAGATGCGCCGAGTGTAGACATAGCTGCTGCTTGGCCGGCAATCGCATTGATTACGAAGTAAATGACGAACGGTGCAGCAATCGGCAAGATTGACGGTAGGATCATTTCCTTAATGGCTGCTTTGGTCAGAATATCAACGCATTTTCCGTATTCTGGTTTCGCAGTGCCTTCCATAATACCTGGAATTTCTCTGAACTGACGGCGAACTTCTTCGACAATCGCACCGGCGGCCCGGCCAACTGCCATCATGCTCATTGCACCAAAGAGGTAGGGGATCATGCCTCCGATGAACAGGCCAACAACCACAAAGGGATTGCTTAGCGAGAAGCTGACCTTCAAGTCCGGGAACAGCAATTCAACGTCTGCAGTAAAGGCGGCGAAAAGAACCAAAGCGGCCAGACCAGCAGAACCGATCGCATAGCCTTTGGTGACAGCTTTGGTCGTATTGCCAACTGCATCAAGTGCATCGGTGGTTTTACGAACGTCTTCAGGTAGATTTGCCATTTCAGCAATACCACCGGCGTTATCCGTAACCGGGCCGAACGCATCAAGCGCAACAACCATGCCTGCCAAGGCCAACATCGCCGTCGCTGCAATAGCCACACCAAATAGGCCCGCGGTCAGGAAGGCAACGATAATACCGGCACAAATAACGACAACGGGCATTGCTGTTGCTTCCATTGAAATTGCAAGGCCTTGAATGACGTTCGTGCCATGACCGGTTTCAGACGCCTTTGCAATACTTCTAACCGGACGGTAGTCTGTACCGGTGTAGTATTCTGTGATCCAAACAATCAAAGAGGTTACGACCAGACCGACCATCGCGGAGATGAACAGATCCAAACCCGTAATTTCCCGGCCATCAGACATAAATTTTGCGTCAAAGCCGAATTGCCAGTTAATGACAACTGCGATCAAAATG
>CAJXJM010000115.1 GCA_913054205.1 uncultured Rhodospirillaceae bacterium | reverse complement strand
TAGGCTTCGGCTTCTTCGACAGAAGGATAGGGGCCGCGCTCGCCTTTGACGCGGCGGAGCAAAACCAAGTCACGGCTTTGGGCCAACTGCCTCGCTTGTTCTTCAGATTCCCCGCAGGTGATGAAAATGCTCACACTACCTATTGGATTTTCATTGAATTCCGACGGTTTGAAGGCATCGCGATAATTTGCCAGAATTCTCTCGCCGCCTTGGGGCGCGATGAATTGCGCGAAAGTATAGGACAGTCCAAATTGAGCCGCATAATGGGCGCTTTGATCGCTTGATCCGAGTAGCCAAATTTCAGGTGGGTTTTCTGGGCGCGGCGATACGGTAATCCGTTTAAAAAGTTCAGTAGGTGGATCAGAGGTTCCCAATAAAGACAGCATGTCAGCAATTTTGGTTGGGAAATATTCAACTCCAATCTCAGAACCATACGCCAAGGCCATGGCGGTCAATTGATCGCTTCCTGGTGCTCGGCCAATGCCTAAATCAATCCGTCCGGGATAAAGAGATTCGAGTAAACTGAATGTTTCCGCCACTTTTAGCGGGCTGTAATGGCTGAGCATAACACCGCCCGAGCCGACACGGATACGCTCTGTCGCCGCGGCAATACGCGTCACCATGATTTCGGGTGCGGGGCCAGCGTAGGAGCTCGTCGCATGATGCTCCGCGACCCAATAGCGGTGATAGCCGGCCTTTTCGCAGGCCTGCGCCAATTCAATTGACTCCTGGAGGGATTCTGCTGCGGTGCTTCCGGCGCGGACGGGAGACTGATCTAGAGCCGATATCTTTATGTGCGGGCGATTATTCACGTCGCCGAGTATAACGCTCAAATTAGGTCAAACCAGCCCTCTCTCATGTATCTTTACAGATTGGAAATTGCCACCTATCTTTTGCGGATGAAACAAACAACCGTTGGAATTTTGAAAAATCACAGCGCCCGGGCAACACCGGGCGTTACTATTATTTGCCCGCTTCATGGCAATGCTGTTTATTTGATCGGCATGAAAGGTGAAGTGCTTCATCAATGGCAAACGCCTACGAAGCCCGGTAACTATGCCTACATGCTGGAGAATGGAAATCTCCTCTGGGCTGGTGAGACGGAAGACGGCCCCAGCCCAGGCGGTGGTAAAGGGGGTCTGCTGAGAGAATATGATTGGGACGGTAATATCGTTTGGGAATATCACGATGACGCTCAGCATCACGACTTCAAACGCTTAAAAAACGGTAACACGCTCTATATCGGTTGGGAGAAAATGCCGAAAGAAGCGCAGGCACGGATGGTTGGCTCAGAGCCCGGAACAGAAGATGATAACGGCAATACCTGGAGCGACTATTTGCGCGAGGTGTCTCCTACTGGCGAAACGGTCTGGGAATGGCACGCCCACGCGGATATGGATATCGAAGACTATCCGCTTCATTTGTTGAGCACGCGCAAAGAATTTCTGCATTGCAACGCGTGTTTCGAATTGCCGAACGGCGATATCATGCTGAGTTTTCGTAAAAATAGCATGATCGCTGTGATCGATAAAAAAACCAAAAAAATCACCAAAAAATGGCAGGATGACGATTGGGGACAGCAGCACGATTGCACCTTGCTGGAAAACGGCAACGTGCTAATTTTTGCCAATGGCATCCATGTGCCGCGCGGCGTGCTGCATTCCAAGGTGATCGAATTTGATTGGGAAAGCGGCGATGAAGTTTGGTCTTATACCGGCTCACCGCCATGGTCGCTTTTTAGCCCTAATATTAGCGGCGCTCAAAGATTGTCATCTGGAAACACGTTGATATGCGAAGGCTTACACGGTGAGGTAATCGAAGTAACACCTGATGGTGAAATTGTGTGGGATTTTGTAAGTCCATGGTTCCTAAAAACCGGCCGCGGGCCAAACAATAGCGTTTTCAGAGCCTACCGCTACGCAATTGATTCGCCTGAAATTGCAGGTCGCGTTTCGTTACGCGAATAATTCTTCGTCTTCTTCATCCGCTGGGAAAAGTTCGGTCAGATAGCCAAAGTCATTCCGCTTACCGCGTCTTGAAATGAGCTTCTGTTGGGCTGGAATTGGAAAATCTGTAATTTCGATCAGTTTCTTTTTGATCAAAACGTCGACAACATCTTCCACCACGCGGGCCAGCGACAGATCAGCTGTTATCCAACTGTCCTGCATACCTTTATCTAAATCACCGCCAAAAAAGAAAGTTATGACTTCCTCTGAGGTTGGGTCAACGACCTCGGGCCGGTCGCCAATAGGCTTACGGAAGATAGCTGTGATTTGCCCATCTTCGTCCCGTTCAACAAATGCCATTTTGAAATCCTCATAATCTTCAAGCTTTGTATTTATATGTTGATGATTGGGCTAAATTTCCATCATTATCTTCGACTTAATGTGAATTGAAGGCGGCATTGTTATGGTTTGGAATAACGGCTATAGATGCTGACATGAATAGAAATACAATGAAAAACGTCCTTTTTGCGCTCGTTTCGGTGCTGATTTTGTCGGCATGTACGACAGAGCCACCCTATATCTACAAAGCCGACGAATTTAACCGCAATGCCGCTAATTTTGCCAAAGAACCTAAAGATCGGACAAGTGTCGAAATTTGCTACAATAAACGTTCTTCTACGCCTAAATTATTACTGCAAATGGCCGCTGATGAATGCCGCAGATATGGCAAGCGGGCGCTCTTTAATAAAAATGAAAATCTGGAATGTACAATATCCTCACCGGCTCAAGCCGTGTTTTGGTGTCTCGCTCCGGGTGAGACCGTTCAGGAATTATTGCGCCGTACAAAACAACCGAAAAAGTAATCGTTTCTCGCGCTTGATTTTAGTGCTCGAATTCCACATCACTGATGTTGGCGTTATTGGTTTTTAAACCAATTCACGGCTATATTTACTGAATATGATGAAATGGATATCCATATTGCGGCTGCACAACAGGGCCAAAAATTGATGGAGGTGGGGAGATGAAAAAAGGTCTCGTTTTAGCGCTCGCATTGTTTTTGGCTGCGTGCTCTGGAAACAAGCGTATGAGCAATGGCCAAATGATCGGCCTGATTGGCGGCGGAATTATCGGCAGTCAGTTTGGCGGTGGTGCTGGCAATCTTCTGTTCATGGTGGCAGGTGCCGCGATCGGTGGCATGGGTGGCTACGCATTCGGCGACAGTCTTATTCCTTCAGATCACGCAAAATTCAAAGAATCGGCTAAAGTTGCAATGGATAACATTCGCGACGGCGAAGTGTATTCCTGGAAAAATCCCGATACAGGCGTTGCTGGAACAATCAAGCCAACCCGCAGTTATTACGTAGATAATGGCCAGCTTTGTCGGGATTTTGACGCGACGATTGCCGCTTCCGACGGGATTGGCAGAACGCATGGCCGGGCCTGTAAAATAAGTGCCGATGCTTGGTTTGTTGAAGGTCGGATTTAAGCACATATTTAGTGCGCTAAAGGCGACATGAAAAGAATGATGTCCTACCTCTTTGTTGCCGTGACAATTTATGTAGGAATTGGCGCCTTCCTTTATTTTTTCCAACGCAGCTTAATGTACCATCCAGCGTCTGCTCATCTGGACCCAGCCTACCATGGCGTGCCTGAATTAACGGCCGTTAAAGTTGAGACCGAGGACGGTCTGGAATTGACTGCCTGGTTTCGGCCTCCTGCAAATGAAGGCGCGCTGACGGTGCTTTATCTTCATGGCAATGCGGGGCACATTGGACATCGGTCGGAAAAAATCAGACCTTATATTGACGCTGGCTATGGAATTCTGCTGCTCAGCTATCGCGGTTATGGAACGAATCATGGTTATCCGACCGAAGCAAATCTCTATAAAGATGGACGCGGCGCGTTGGATTTCCTTGCCGGCAAACATATCCCGATCTTCAAAACTGTGATTTATGGCGAATCTCTCGGAACTGGAATCGCTGTCGAAATTGCCCAGGATAAGGCAATTTTTAGTTTAGTGTTGGAAGCACCTTTTTCATCTATGGTTGACGCTGCTAGCCATCATTTTAAATTGTTCCCGGCCCGCTTAATTGTCCGCGATCGATATGATTCTTTGAGTAAAATCAACAACATAAAGGCGCCGTTGTTGATCATCCATGGTAAGAAAGATGGCACAATTCCCTATAGTTTGGCGCGAAAACTCTATAATGCAGCACCGAATCCCAAAGAATTCTATGATTTCCCGGCGGCAGGCCATAATGATCTGTACGAGCATGGCGCTGCGAGCAGAATAATCGAGTTCTTGGAAAGTAATTCCTAGAATCCCGCTAAGTTATTGATTTTTCATCAAAAAATGTTATATTAGAGACATAAAAATATAAGTTAGGTGCGTGAATATGGCATTAACGCCTCGTATAGCGGGTACAAATTTGGTACCGGCTGGCGGCGGCAGGTTTGCTGCTACCGGTTCGGTTGCCAATACTGACCCGGCTCCGCTGACCGAATTAAATCAGATAAATGCTCTGATTTATGAAGGCCAATCGGAGTTCCAATATGATGAATTTAATGCGCGAGATCGGCGGCAGCAGCAACAGCAGCAGTACGCCCCTCGACGCAATTTTGATCGTTTCGGGCGTCCGCTTGAGCAAACGCCGGAGCGCCGCGTCAACAATGCAATGTTGGAGAACTCAAGCGAGAGTTTCGCCGCGGCTTTTGATCTCGTCAATAAAACCAAAGTGCACCAAGCCGGTGATCGTTCAAACCAACAGCCAACCAGAGCTTTAGGTGACATCATCAGTACCTACGAGCTGACAGCGCAGGTAATATATGGTGAAATTCCTCCGCGCGGCGAGCAACTCAGCATGACACTCTAGACCCGCGCCTACATGGTTTGAGGATGATCCAGCTGCGCGCTGGTTTTTTTGTGCCAGAAATAAAGATTTGGTTTTTAGTCAAACATCAAGATGGGGACCGGTTTTTGAGTTCGGCCAGCCGGTCGGGTGTGTCGACATCAAACAACACGCCATCTTGATCAATTGGCACTTCGATAACCTGATCGGCATAGTCCTCCAAAAGGTGCCTGGCACCTATATCGCCCGTGACCGCCAAGATTTCAGCAATATACTGTTTCCCCCAGACAACAGGATTGCCGCGTTTTCGACCATGCACCGGGATGCAAATCGAGCGACCTTCAACAGGATCAAAAGCCCGGATCAACTGGTCGATGTGTTTTGAGGTAACCAAAGGCATATCGCCGAGACAGACAATTACGCCGTCTATATCGTCGGGCAGTGCGCTTAGTCCTTTTTTAAGGGAGGTACTCAATCCATCTGCGTAATCTGAATTGTGGATAAATGAAGTAGCGTGATCTTTGAGGATTGCCTCGATATTTTCTTTTTCATGGCCTGTCACAACCAATAAGCCCACAGAATTAGAGGCTTTAATTTGCTCAGCAACTCGGGCGACCATGGCGGTGCCATCAAGTTCAGCGAGGAGTTTGTTTTTTTTGCCCATGCGCCGGGAGGAACCAGCTGCCAGCAACAACCCCGCGATTTTTGGCTCGCTCGCGCCGGTTCCTAAAGCCGGTTGGTCTTGGCGCAATTGGCCGCGTTCGCTGATTTCTTTGAGTAATCCACCAGCGCCCATAAGCATGATGTCGCGGGGCGTTATCGCTACGTTTGCAAGCAATCGCCACAACACCCAATCAAAGCCATTTAATTTCGGTGAACGTGCACAACCCGGCATACCAACGACAGGCGTTGTCTTTAAGTTGCCAAGAAACAATAAATTGCCAGGATCGACTGGCATGCCAAAATGTTCAACTTCGCCGCCAGCTCCAACGACCGCGGCTGGTAAAACGTCTTCCCGATCAACGACAGCAGACGCCCCAAAAATCAATATGATATCGCAAGCTTTGCCTTGGATGTCATTGATCGCGTCGATGACCTCGGATTCGGTGTGACCACAGCGAATCTCTTCAGAAATATGACTGCCAAATTCTGAAGCGCGTGCGGCCGCGGTCTGAAGCGTTTTATCGAGGATGCTTTCCTTCATGCCCGGTAGACGAGTCATGATAAGGCCATTATTTTTGCGTTCAAACGGCGCTATACTAACAAGGGGTTCTTTGCCTATAGCTTCAAGGATCGCCTCCAAAACGGGTTTAGATATGGCAAAGGGAATTATTTTGATGGTCGCGATGAGTTGCCCAGGTGTTGTGATATCGTAAGTTGGGATGGTGGCAATCGTTACCGCTTCGTCGATTAAGTTGATGTCGTCCAGATTATTGCGGTCGAAGGTAATGAGCCCATGAGATTGGGCGATGAGATTGCATCGTCCCGTGAAGGCGTCTCCGGATTTGATATTGTCCCCTGCGAGCGCCTGGGTAATGCGTGCAGCGGCATCGTTTTCCGCGATATCATTTTCTTCAAGGCGGGCGACGGTGATCTCTTCAACGCCATCTTCGACAAATAATGCGAGGTCATCAGCGCTCAAAACATGGCCTTTTTTTAAGACGCGGCCAGTTAGTCGTGCACTGTGGGCAAGAATAGCTCCTTCAGCTTCCGGAACCGGAACGCGGCCAAACTTCATTAGCTTTCCAGCTTACCGTGCTTTGCAGCGACCATTTCGGCCAGAATGGTGACTGCAATTTCAGCTGGTGAGGTGGCCCCTAAATCAAGACCAACGGGAGCGTGGATGCGCGCAAAATCTTCTTCGCCAAATCCTGCTTCTGCCAATCGATCCAACCGCTTGGCATGGGTTCGGCGGCTGCCAAGACTGCCAATGTAGAACGCATCAGAATTGAGGGCGATTTGCAGAGCAGGATCATCCAGTTTTGGATCATGCGTCAGGGTTACGATAGCGGTGCGCGTATCTGGTTTGAATTCTTTGAGCGCTTCATCCGGCCATTCATCATTGATCGTGACGTCTGGGAAGCGTGCCTCCGTCGCCCATGCCCCGCGTGGATCAATGACAGTCACATCAAATCCTGCGATCTGAGCCATGGGTACAAGCGCTTGGGAGATATGCACAGCGCCAATAATCGCGCATCTCAAAGCCGGATTGAACACTTGGACAAATATGGAATCCTCGCCGTCTTCATAGATTTTAGAGCGATCATCTCGCAAGGCGGTGCGGGCATTGTCGAGCATTTCTTGGCTTAATGTTAGCTCGCCGCTCTGTTCAGCAGGGGTGACGCAACTTCGTTTGCCGGATTTTAGATCAGTGACAGTTGCGACAGGGCGCTCGTTCGACAATTTATTGAGTTCTGCCTGATCATCTGCGCGTTCGACCAGAACTTTGACATCTCCGCCGCAGGCCAAACCAACTTCCCAGGCCTGTTCATCCGACACGCCAAATTCAAGAATGCGATTTTCGCCATCTTCAATGGATGCCAGCGCTTCGCCAATCACCGAGCCTTCAATACAACCACCAGAGACAGAACCGACAAAGGCGCCGGCATCATCTACAGCCAATTGGCTGCCGACGGGGCGTGGGGAAGAGCCCCAGGTGCCAATGACCGTTGCGAGGGCAACTTTTTTGCCTTCGTCCAGCCAGTTTACAGCTTGCTCCAACACGTCATTAGCATCGGCCATGGCTGTCCCTCAATGATTTAGGTTCCGTTTATTCACCCATCGCCCGGCGCGTCATGACGTTAAT
>CAJXJM010000114.1 GCA_913054205.1 uncultured Rhodospirillaceae bacterium | reverse complement strand
TCCATCGCTCTGAGTTTGAAGGATAAACAAACCGTCATATTTTAACGAATCCGACAATGCAGCAGTCATCGCGGTCAACTCGCCCATCAGCGCGCCAACCTCTGCCGGGTAATTGTGCGAGCCCAGAATGTCACCATAGGCTTGGCCCAGCCGCACAAGACGGCCGCGCACATTGGCCCCTTCTACGCTGAAGGGTTGGACTTCGTTCGGAAATTCTACTGTCATATTGGTCTTTGGCATAACAGAAATCGTTAAATTACTTCCAGACAATAGGCAAGAATACCTTTCTGCGCATGCAGGCGGTTTTCCGCTTCATCCCAGACAACACTTTGGTTGCCGTCTATGACAGTGTCGGTGACTTCCTCGCCGCGGTGCGCCGGCAGACAATGCATGAACAATGCATCAGAATTTGCCTTCGCCATGAGAGCATCATTGGCTTGATAAGGAACTAATATCTGAAGGCGTTTATCGCGCTCATCGTCATCGCCCATTGAGACCCAGGTATCGGTAACGACACAATCAGCACCCGCTACGGCATCTTCTGCGACATCGGTAACCGTGATGTCGCAGCCTTCTGAAATAGCCCAATCGATTTGATGATCGGGCAATTGCAAGCTAAGCGGTGTCGCGATTTTAAATTTGAAATTGAACTTCACCGCGGCATGTAGCCAGCTTGCCGCGACGTTATTGCCATCGCCAACCCAGGCAATTGTTTTGCCGTCGATCGGCCCGCGATGCTCTTCAAAAGTCATGATGTCGGCCATAATCTGGCACGGGTGACTGTCATCCGTCAGCCCATTGATAACAGGCACAGACGCAAATTCCGCCAACCATTCGAGTTTTTGATGGGAATCGGTCCGGATCATGATGGCGTCCGCGAAGCGCGACAATACCCGTGCGGTATCTGCAACGCTCTCGCCTCGGCCCATTTGCGAATCCTGGCTGCCAAGCACGACGACTTCGCCGCCGAGCTGGCGCATGCCAACTTCAAAGGAAATCCGCGTTCGCGTCGAAGATTTCTCGAAAATGAGAACCAGAGTGTGATCAACGAGCGGTTTCTCGTGGCCACGACCGGCTTTTTTCAACTCGGTAGCTTTGTCGAGGATTGCACGCAAGGTTGCGATATCGAACTGATCGATGTCGAGAAAATGCCGGGGACTTGGATTTGGCGTAGACATTTAACCCTCCATTTCTCCGCAGGCCTGATCAAAGATCGCCAGCGCTTCATCAATCTCAGCTTCAGTGGCAATCAGCGGCGGAATGATCCTGACCACATTGCCGCCAGCTGGGACCGTCAACAGACCTTTGTCTTCGGCCGCTTTGACAAGATCAAGATTGACGACGCTGTCATCGCAGGTGATGCCGACCAACAAGCCCTGGCCGCGTATCTCGCCGAGGAAATCATGTTTAGTGGCCAATTTTCCAAGTTCAGCGCGAAGATAAACCCCGGATTTTTGGACGTTTTCTAGGAAGCCATCTTCGAGGACGACATCCAACACGGCGTTGGCTGCTGCCGAGGCCAATGGATTGCCGCCAAAAGTCGAGCCGTGGGTTCCGGGCGCCATGGCGTTGCTCGCCTTTTCATTGGCAAGGCACGCGCCGACCGGGAAGCCACCGCCGAGGCCTTTGGCGACGGCCACGACATCTGGCTGAATGTCTGCCCATTCATGCGCAAACAATTTACCAGTCCTGCCAATGCCGGTTTGCACCTCATCCATAAACAACAAAATACCGAACTCGTCGGCGGTTTCTCTCAAGCGTTTGAAATAATCAGGCTCTGCATAGTTAATACCGCCTTCGCCTTGGATCGGTTCAATCAAAATGGCGGCGGTTTGATCTGTAATCGCATCGCGCAATTCATTGAGATTGCCAAAAGACACTTGATCAAAGCCATCGAGCATCGGCGAAAAACCGGCCATGTGCTTTTCGTTTTTAGCAGCTGACAAAGTCGCTAAAGTCCGGCCATGAAAGCTGCCGCTGCAGGTGATTACCCGGTATTTATCGGGATTGCCATTTTCGTCATGGTAGCGCCGGACGATCTTGAGACCGCACTCCACCGCTTCAGCACCTGAATTGCAGAAGAACACCGAGCTCGCAAAACTATGATCGACGAGACGTTGGGCGAGGCGCTCCTGACCCGGAATTCGGTAGAGGTTGGAATAGTGCATTACTTTTCCGGCCTGTTCCTGAATTGCTGCAACCAAATGCGGATGTGCATGGCCGAGCGCGCTGACGGCGATACCCGTTCCGAAGTCCAAATATTTTTTGCCTTCTGTCGAATATAGATAAACGCCTTCACCCCGCTCAAAAGCGATATCTGCCGGTGCGTAGGTGGGCATGATTGCGGAAGTCACGTTGCTCTCCTCTATAAAAAAATAAGGGACGGCACAATTTTCAGTTTACCGTCCGGGAAAGCGGCGCAGTATCGGAATCTCTGCAGCATTTGTCAATAAAAATGGGACTTACCGTTTTAAATCTCGATAAAAATTCTCATGGCTTCCAAGTGCCAAAAGTTTAATTACATCGTCGCTCTCAAAATATTCGTAGGCTAAAAGAATAAGATTTGAGTTTATTCTAAATTTGTAAACTTGCACACCGGCCAAATCACCAACTTTGGCTTCGCCGCAGGAAGGATCACTTGCAATGGCCCTAACAGCCTTATCCAATTCCTGTTTTTGAGATTTATGTAGTCGTTTGACTGCCCGTTTAAATGTTGGTGTTTGAAGTATTTGCGTCATTAGTCGAAGCTGTATTCCTCGTCAGCATCTTCTTGGCGAGAGATCAGAATATCTTTTATTACGGAGAATGGTAGATCGGGATTTTCCTCGGCAATCTTGCCCATTTGCGACCAATGTTCGATTTGCTTCGGCGTTGAGCGATGATGAATTGCACCATAGCGCTTAGCCTTGGCAACAAGATCGTCTGCAAGTTTCACATTGGTGGCCATATAGGTTTCCTCCTAAAATATAGATACTTTTACACCAAAAGTATCCAAAAAGGAACCTTTGTTGCTTTACGATTTGAGTTTGTAGCCGCTGGCGAACATTTTCATGCAGGCGATCCACAGAATTGCGTTTGCTGTGGTCAGTAAAATAATGCCGGTGATGAGAGAGCCGTCGTGCAGACCTAAAAAGCCATAGCGAAAACCGTCGATCATATAAAAAAACGGATTGAGATGGGCGACTGTTTGAAAAGCGTCGGGTAGATGTTTGGTTGAATAAAATGTGCCGGATAGAAATGTCAGCGGCAAAATAACAAAATTGTTAATCGAAGCGACATGGTCAATTTTTTCGGCCCAAATCGCAGTGATGAGGCCGAACAGAGAAAGCAACATTGAGGCAGCAATCGCGTGAAAAAGAATAAATCCTATCGAATGAATGTGGATCGGGGTAAAAATCGCCATGCCAATAAATACCATAATGCCAACCAAAATGCCGCGCGTCGTGCTCGCCAGAACATAGCCTGCCGTTAGTTCGGCTGGCGTCAAAGGCGGCACCAACGTATCGACAATGGTCTGAACAATTTTTTCAAACATCAGCGAAAACGAGGCATTGGCATAACTTGCCGTCATCACTGCCATCAAGGTCAAGCCTGGCACAAGAAAATCAACGAACGGGACGTCTCCCATTGAACGTCCTTCGCCCGAAAAGGCGAGGTTGAAAATCGCCAAAAATAGAAGAGCGGTAACTACTGGCGCGACAAATGTCTGGCCGGAGATTTTAAAAAACCGCATGACTTCTCTTCTATAAAGAGCCGACACACCAACCAGATTCCAAAGGCCGCGACGGGGGCGAGTATCTCCAATTATCATATCTCTAGGACCTCATTCTTTAATCTTATAGCCAATTTTGAACATGGCATAACAGATCGCCCAGAGGACGGCATTTACGATAATGACCAGGCCAACGCCTATCTCGATTGATCCATCCGACTGGCCGGTAAAGCCAAATCGCAATCCATCGATCAAATAGAAAAACGGATTGAAATGGCTGACGGTTTGCAGGATTTCTGGAAACCGAGTGATCGGAAAAAAAGTGCCGCTGAGGAAAGAAAGGGGCAGAATTACAAAATTGGTGACTGTTGAAACATGATCAAATTTCTCCGCCCAAATGCCGGTCATCATGCCCATTGATCCCATCATCAGCGCAGCTCCAACGGCATAAAAAACAATAGCGCCCACACTGTGGATTTGTATCGGTATGATAAAGGCGAGACTGACACCAACGCCAATCGCAACCATTAATCCGCGGGTCGCACCGCCCAGGACAAATCCGACCGTCAGTTCCATCGGGCTCAAAGGCGGCATCAAAGTATCGATTATATTTAGGTTGAGTTTTGACTGAATGAGCGAAACCGATGTGTTGGCAAAGGCATTTTGCAAGATCGTCATCATCAAAAGGCCCGGGGCCAGAAACTCAACATAGGGCAGTCCACCTACGGTGCGGTTGCCGCCAAAGGCAACGCCAAACACAGTTAGAAATAACAGCGTTGTAATGATCGGCGCCAGCAACGTCTGTCCGAAAATTTTGAGATAGCGCCGTACTTCTTTTGAATAGAGCGTCCATATGCCGCGCCAATTGGCACCGGTTAAAGCTGGCCTAATCTTTGGTGCAGCCTGCATTTAATTCACGCTTTCAATTTGTAGCCGCTGGCGAACAATCGCTGGCAGAACAACCATAACGCCAAATCCACGACGACCATAACAATTATACCTTGAAGCACAGGGCCATCTGATTGGCCGATGAAGCCTGCTCTGAGGCCATCAATCGCATAAAAGAACGGATTAAACATTGTCAAAGTTTGCAAGAATTTCGGCAGACGCTCGATCGAATAAAACGTGCCGGACAGAAAAGATAACGGCGTTACAACAAAGCCGGTAATGACAGCCATCTGTTCGTTTTTGTCTGCCCATATGCCGCCGATCACACCTAACAGGGCCATCATATAGGAGGCGGCAATAACGTGAAATAAAACCAGAAAAATATTCGCCGGTGCAATTGGCACAAAAAAGCTCATGGCGATGGTGACTGCGATACCTACAGCAAGGCCGCGTGTCGCACCGCCGCTTGCATAAGCCAAAACCAATTCGTGCGATGTCAAAGGCGGCATTAACGTATCGACAATGTTGCCTTGCATTTTTGCTCCCATGATCGAGGAGGTCGCATTGGCGAAAGCATTTTGCAAGATTGCCATCATGATCAGGCCTGGCGCTAAAAACTGAATAAAGGGAATGCCGTTTATATCGCCGCGCAAACGCCCGACGGCAAGCGCAAAAATCGTCAAAAAGATAAGTGTCGTAATTACCGGTGCCAGGACCGTTTGAATATAGACCTTCGAGAATCGCCGCACTTCCCGCAGATATAGTGTTTTTAAGCCAAGCCAATTCCGGTGGCCATTGGCGGCGCTGGTTTGCGGGCGATTTTCCAGCATCGTACGTATTTTGGATTGGGAATCTGGCATTATCATTCTCGGTAATCAGGCTCGTTAAAAGCGGGCGCAGTTGATATAAACTTGTGGTACTGAAAACCCAACACATTTTTGATTTTTTGTGAAATATATTGTGACTGAAGACTTTAATAGGCCAGCTCGAAAAAAGAAGGTTCCGAGGAAGGTGACGCCAAAATCCTTGGAAAATGCGGCGCTTTATTATTTGCAGCGTTTTTCTTCATCGAGCGAGAATTTGCGGCGTGTCATGATGCGCCGGGTATATCGCTCGGCCAATCATCATGGAACCGATCCAGAGGAAGGGGCGGAGATAATCGACGCGCTGATCAAGCGCTATAACGAAGTTGGGCTTCTGGACGATGCGCAATTTGCAAAAGCCCGCGCCGGCAGCCTCAATCGACGCGGCTCCTCAGCACGCGGTATCCGGGCCAAACTTGCAGAAAAAGGTGTCGCCAGTGATGTCATTACCGAAACCTTGGAACGGTTGAAGGATGAAGACAGCGATCCAGAATTTTCGGCAGCCGTCACATTGGCCCGCAAGCGCCGGCTTGGGCCCTTCAGAATAAAGGGTGACCGTACGGAACTGAAAGAAAAAGACATGGCGGCTTTGGCGCGAGCGGGCTTCAATTACGATATCGTGCAAAAAATTATTGGTGCCGAGACCTCTGAAGAGCTTGAAAAAGAAGTTGAACAGAATATTTATGGGTAAAATATTGATTGCATTTTGCTGCATTTCGATTGATTAACATGCCAGGATTGCTTGGTTTAATTGGATTTTTTGATGGACGAATTTAAAACAGTTTGGAACAGTGATTTTTTTGGTGTGACGGTAGGCGAACTCGCCATCGCGGCCATTGTCATGTTTCTTTTTATTCTGATGCGTAAGTTTTTTGCCCAAACCGTGATTGCACGGCTCAAACGTTGGGCAAAGCTAACCGAGTCGGATGTCGATGACCAAATTATCAAGGCGCTCCAGCAGCCTCTGATGTTTTTGTTTTTTATCCTGGGACTGTCATTTGCAGTTCAATGGATTTCGTTTGGCGTGCATGCTGAAGAAACCCTCATTCGGATCATAAAATCCCTGATAGCGTTCACGATTTTCTGGACCGGCTTTCGTCTGGTTGATCCGATCTCGATTTTCTTTGATCGTTTGTTGGTCAAACTGGCGGGACCAGTCGCCAATGAAGTTAAAAACTATCTCCTAAAATTCCTCAAAATTTTCCTGGTGGGTTCAGGTGTTGTTGCCGTCTTGGCCCAGTGGGGGATTGATCCGTGGCCGTATTTTGCAGGTATTGGCGTGTTATCGCTACCGTTCGCTTTTGCGGCAAAGGATACGGTTTCCAACTTATTTGGCGGGGTGAAACTGATTTTGATAGATCGGGTGTTTCAGGTCGGCGATTGGATTGAAGCGCCGAGTATTGGTCAAGGCACCGTAGAAGCAATTACGCTCTCGACAGTTAAAATCCGAAAATTCTCCAAAGCTGTTCAAGTTGTTCCCAATGGTGTCATCGCCAACGGACCGATTACCAATTGGACCCGTATGTCCAACCGGCGCATTAAAATGGATATCGGATTGGTCTATTCGACAACATCCGAGCAATTTGAACGCATTCTTGATCGGTTGAGAACATTCATCGCTGACGATGATCGCGTCGATCATGACGTCATAGAAATGGTTCACGTCGTCGCCTTCAATGCCTCCAGCATCGACATAAATCTTTACTATTTTACCAAAACCAAAGATTGGGTGGCGTGGCGCGGCATTATTGAAGAGCACATGCTGGCCTTTATGAAAATTGTCGAGGAAGAAGGCTCTAGTTTTGCCTTTCCTTCTCAATCGATTTATATCGAAGGCGCAACAGAACCCATGCTTGATCCACTAGGCGCTTTGGCTCAACCACAAGAAAGCAAATAAAATATGCTCGTAGATGTCGCGCCCGGTGAGTTAATCGACAAGATCACCATTCTTGTCATCAAATCTGAACGTATGGAAGATGAAGCGAAACTCGCCAATGTGCGCCACGAGTTGAAAATATTGTCGGCAACGAGAGACACGGATATACCGGCTTCTACAGAGCTTGATGAATTGACAGCAAAGCTAAAATCCGTCAACGAAACCTTGTGGAAAATTGAGGATGATATTCGCGATTGCGAGGCG
>CAJXJM010000113.1 GCA_913054205.1 uncultured Rhodospirillaceae bacterium | reverse complement strand
GCTCAAAATCCGTTCAAACTGTTAAACTGTGTTCTGTACTCCGTTACTTTTGTTCAATTCAATTTATGAGGCGTTACGAGCATCCACTCGTCGCACCGCAGGTGTTGCATTTGAGGCAGGTGCCATTCCGAACGAGCGTGAAATTGCCGCAATCGCCGCAAGCATCGCCTTCATATCCCTTCATCCGAGCTTCTTGAACCTGATCCATCTGGCCGCCAGGCGCCTGAGCCACGGTCGCTTCAACGGCGACAGCTTCCATGCTCATTCCAGCAACGGCATCCGCCATAGCCGGTTCAGGTGCACGCGCGATCACTGCGTTGCCGCCATTCGAACCGCCGTTGTCCTTGCCACCGTTGACGGGTGTTAAATTAGAGCGGATGTAGCCTTGGCTGGTCAGGCGTTCCATACTGGTCATGACTTCTTGCGTGGCCGAACTGATGACTTGTTTGTCACCTTTGCCGCGGCCAATACTGTCTGGAAGAAGATCTTCCGGCACCACATGGGCGAGATCATTGCGTCCGAGATAGGAAACCGCTAATTCGCGGAACAGGTAATCGAGAATAGAGGTCGACATCTTGATCGATTCATTGCCTTCGACCATGCCGGACGGCTCAAACCGAGTGAATGTGAAGGCTTCGACAAATTCTTCCATCGGAACGCCATATTGCAGCGCGATAGACACCGCGATCGCGAAATTGTTCATCAAGCTGCGGAAGGCCGCGCCTTCTTTGTGCATGTCGATGAATATTTCACCGACCCGGCCATCTTCATATTCGCCGGTGCGGAGATAGACTTTGTGACCCCCGACTGTCGCTTTTTGAGTGTAGCCTTTGCGGCGATGCGGGAGCCGAAGGCGTTTTGCCATATAACGCTCAACCACGCGTTCGGCGATGATTTCAGCTTTGGCGGCGGCTGGTTTTTCCGCAACTTCCTCGGCAAATGTTTCCCCTAACTCATCATCATCGACAATCTGTGCGTTAAGAGGTTGCGAAAGTTTGGAGCCATCTCGGTAAAGCGCATTAGCTTTCAGTCCAAGCTTCCAGGACAGCATGTAGACGTCTTTGCAATCTTCAATCGAGGCGGAATTTGCCATATTGATTGTCTTGGAAATGCTGCCGGATATAAACGGTTGAGCTGCCGCCAACATGTGAATGTGGCTTTCTACCGACAAGTAACGCTTGCCGTTCCGGCCGCAAGGATTGGCGCAGTCAAAGACTGGCATGTGATCTTCGTGCAACCCGGGAGCACCTTCGAGAGTCATGGCACCGCAAACAAAATTATTGGCTGCCATGATATCAGCACTGGTGAAGCCAAGTTCAGACAACATGTCGAAACTCATGTCATCGAGCTGTTCTTCGCTAAAGCCAAGCGTTGACGTGCAAAATTCTGCACCAAGGGTCCATTTATTGAAAACAAACTTGATGTCAAAGGCATCCCCAAGAGCGCCTTCGAGGGTCGCCAAGGCATCGTCGGTAAAGCCTTTTTCACGCAAAATTTCGTGGCCGATTGCCGGTGAGCCTTCGAGCGTGCCATGGCCAACTGCATATTGAATAATCGCTTCGATCTGTGTCTCGTCATATCCAAGCTTTTGCAATGCAACAGGCACTGTGTGGTTGATGATTTTGAAATAGCCGCCGCCGGCGAGATTTTTAAACTTTACCAAAGCAAAATCAGGTTCGATGCCGGTGGTATCACAATCCATCACCAGGCCAATGGTGCCGGTTGGCGCGATTACGGAAACTTGCGCGTTTCTAAACCCATGCTTTTCACCGAGCGCCAACGCATCGTCCCAGGATTTGCGTGCCATTTTGATCAAGCCTTGGGTTTCGGCATGCTCACTATCGTTGAGCGGCACCGGCAACACAGCCAAATCTTCATATTTTTTGGCTTCACCATGAGCCGCTTGGCGATGATTGCGGATCACTTTCAGCATTGGCTCAGCATTTTTTTCATAGCCTGGGAAAGTGCCCAATAATGACGCCATTTCAGCCGAAGCTTTATAGGAAACACCGGTCATCAAGGCGGTGATTGCAGCGCAAATAGAGCGACCATCTTTGCTGTCATAGGGAAGACCCATCGACATCAACAGGCCACCAATATTGGCATACCCCAGACCTAATGTTCGGTATTCATAAGAGAGTTGAGCTATTTCAGGAGATGGGAATTGCGCCATTAAGACGGCGATTTCCAAATTTATCGTCCAGAGACGCGTCGCATACGAGAACGCTTCACCATTAAAAACACCGTCTTCATCCTGGAACGCTTTGAGGTTTAGCGATGCCAGGTTACAGGCTGTGTTATCGAGGAACATGTACTCAGAACACGGATTTGAGCCATATATCCGATCAGTGTTCGGGCAGGTGTGCCAATCGTTGATAGTGGTGTCATATTGCAGGCCAGGATCGGCGCAAGACCAGGCCGCTTCGCCGATTTGCTCCCACAAATCACGGGCATTGATGGTCTCCGCAATTTCTCCGTCTATACGCTGAATGAGATTCCAGTCAGCACCTTCTTCAACGGCGCGTAGGAACTCGTCTGTGACGCGGACGGTATTGTTCGAATTTTGCCCGGCAACGGTCAAATAGGCTTCCGAATCCCAATCTGTATCGTAGGTTTGGAATTCCATTTCGGTGAAGCCTTGTTTGGCATAGTCGATTGTCCGCTGAACGTAATTTTCCGGCAGCATTGCCCTGCGTGCGCCAATGACGGCTTTTTTAAGAGCTTTGTTTTTGCGTGGATTGAAGCGATCTTCTGTGTCGTCTTCTTGGCATGCCGCCATGACCTTGTTGAGGTGATGTCCGGCTGCCTTGGAGCCGGCGACAAGAGCGGTTACTTTTTGCTCTTCTTTCACCTTCCAATTAATGAAGCTTTCAATATCTGGATGATCGGCATCCAGAATCACCATTTTGGCCGCTCGCCGGGTGGTGCCCCCGGATTTAATCGCGCCGGCTGCTCGGTCACCGATTTTGAGGAAACTCATGACGCCGGAGGATTTTCCGCCGCCTGAGAGCGGCTCGTTTTCGCCGCGCAAATTGGAGAAATTTGTGCCGGTGCCGGAGCCGTATTTGAACAAACGAGCTTCACGCACCCAAAGATCCATGATGCCACCTTCATTCACCAGGTCATCATTGATGCTCTGAATAAAACACGCATGTGGCTGTGGATGTTCATAAGATGACTTCGAACGGACTAATTTACCCGACTGAAAATCGACATAATGGTGGCCTTGAGAGGGACCATCGATGCCGTAGGCCCAGTGCAAACCAGTGTTGAACCATTGTGGTGAATTCGGTGCACACACCTGTTTGCAAAGCATGTGGCACATTTCTTCGTAATAGGCGACGGCGTCTTCTTCAGTATCGAAATAGCCGCCTTTCCAGCCCCAATAGGTCCACGTGCCTGCGAGGCGATGAAATACTTCCTGAGCGCTATTTTCGCCGCGGGTGCGTTCTTCTTCGGGTAATTTTGCGAGCTTTTTCTGATCCGGAACACTGCGCCACAGCCAGGCCGGGATATCATTTTCCTCGACTTTTTTGGAGGCGATTGGAACACCTGCTTTTCTGAAGTATTTTTGCGCTAAAACGTCACACGCGACCTGAGACCAATCGGCAGGAACATCTATGGAATCATGGGAAAACACCAACGATCCATCCGGATTACGGATTTCGCTTGAAGTGGTACGGAACTCTATTTCCGCATAAGGGCCTGAATCTTTCGTTGTAAAATAGCGTTGTATTTGCATGCGTCCCCCGACGTCTTCCCCGGCAGTAATCAACTGTGAACTTTATTCCTTCTCCCCAAATTATGGGAACGACGGGTTATGTGTTCGATGCAGTCTCCCAGGACGATATTAATAAAATTTGTACTTCCAACAGCCACAACATTTAGTGTGACCTTGGCCTCCGAAGTAGCAAATCTAGACCCACTGGATTTTTGACGCAAGGGAAATCCGCGATATCTTGTGATTTGACTAAATAAATCGCAATATGCTGATTTGTCAGATTGAAAATGCTTGAAAATCAAAGGATTAGATTTATCCAATTAAAGCCGTTCCAATCTGTGGATAACTTTATCATTTAATAACAAAGACTTAGGCAAAGTTATTCACAGGAGAACAAAAAATTAGATTAAGGTTTAAAAAGAGGTACTTAGCAAGTAAGCGCGAATCTAGAGAATCAAATCGCGAATATGTGTTTCCACATCATGTAGCGGGTCAGACCATTCTCCGGGACTTAACTGTCTAAATAAGCGCGCAGATTGGTACCAAAGATTATTGTCAATATTTTCGGCTTTGGATTGCCATCTCCAGTCGGCGCAGGTTGCAAGAAGGATCAAAACGGGTTTACCCATCGCGCCGGCGAGATGAGCGAGGGCCGTTTCCACTGTAATAATCAAATCTAGGCCCGAAATGAGCCTCGCGGTATCATAAAAGCTGTTAATTTGCGGTTCTAGATCGAATATGGAGCCAAATTCATCGAAATTTGCAAGTTCATCTAAAATTTGACCGGTTTGCAGGCTATAAAACTGGGTACTAGAGATATTCAACAAGGCTTCAAACCCAAATAGTGGGCATGAACGATTGCGGTGGGGGTCAGATTCGTGCCGCGGGCGTCCTGCCCAGGCGAAGCCAATTTTAAATAAGCTCGAATCGCCGTCCAGTGTAGACGATTCTGCGCTGAGATAGGGTGCATTCGGAATATTGGTGCCATCGACCCCTAAAATGCGCGGTAAACTCAGCAGCGGGGCCTGATAGTCAAATGGTATTTGAATGCCGTAAATTCTCTATTTAAATCAACAACTTGATCAACGCATTTAAGTTGAGAAAGTAACTCAATTAGTGCTGAATGACAGGCCAAAATGAGGTGGAAACCGTGTTTTTCGATCATCGATAGGAAGCGCGCAAACTGAATGACGTCACCAAATCCCTGTTCAGCATGAACTAAAAGCGTTTTGCCTGAAAGGCTTTCACCATTCCAGGCTGGTTCCTTAAATTTGTACTTGGATTGTGTATTGCTATCGTTCTGCCAGCGCCATTCATATTCTGCCCATGCTTCTTCGTACTCCTCTTCGAATAACAAGGCTTGGGCGAGATTTTCGTGCGCCTCGGCAAAGTCAGGCTCACATTATGATCGCATCGCGGAAATGGAGGATGGATTGCGGTTGATCTCCAATAATATGCGCGGCAACGCCGAGTGAATTATGTGCGATCGATAATTCAGGCGATTCTAATGCCAGGGTTTCGAGGATTTTCAAGGATTTTTTAGGATGCCCACCCTGCAAATAACTGTTTGCAAGATTGAGACGTACGCTTTGATTGCTGGGTGCCATGGCGAGCGCACGCTCTAAATATTAGAGCGATTCAGGTATTTGACCGGTGACTTCAAGCAATCTGCCGAGATTATTGAGTGCAGTGACATAATTGGGACGCAGATCCACTGATCTTTTATAGGCTTCGATGGCGGCCTCGATCTCTTTTTCATGTTCCAGGGAGACACCGAGCGAGAACTGAACCGTCGGATGATCCGGTGCAATTTCTGCTGCTGAGCGGGCGTAGAGCAATGCCTCATCGGTTTGATCGAGATGACGGAGCGCAATGGTTAAATTATGATGCGCCTCAAGAAAGTCCGATTGCGCCGCCAAAACAGCACGATACTGGTCAGCTGCACCGGCCCAATCTCCTTGTTTTTCGAGAGACTGCGCGACCGCAAATAGAGTTTCAGGTTGATCCGCCATAAAACGTGTTTACCGATAAGCTCCAAAATAGGCAAGTAGCACACGAGAAATTGGCATTTTAGTTGACTTAGGACCTCGTTGGCCTCATTTAAAGAGTATGAACAACCACCTATTCAGTGGCCGCATAATTTGCAGTTAAGGTGTTGACCCGTAAGGAAAGTTCAAAAAATGAGTTTGGGTACTTGGATTTATACGATGTTGAACGGGGATATTGTCGGAACAGACGAGTTCGGCAATCGCTATTACCGTGGCAAAGGCAAAAAGTTGCAGGGCCGTGAACGTCGTTGGGTTGTCTATAAAGGTCAGGCGGAGGCCTCAAAAGTGCCTTCTGAGTGGCACGGCTGGCTGCACCACACTTTTGAGGAACCATTGACCGAAGAGGCGGCTAAATCGCGGTCGTGGCAATTGGCTCATATTCCGAATCTGACGGGGACGGCCAATGCCTATCGTCCGGCAGGCCACGAATTTAAAGGTGGCCAACGCGCTGCGGCAACCGGCGACTATGAGGCTTGGACGCCTAAATAGTCTAAATGTAAATTTCAGGTATTACTTTCGGGAATTTAATATGAAAGAGGACGTTAGACATATCATCCTAGGCATGATCACCTTGGTCCTATTGGTGTTTGTTGGCGGCATATCTTTTTCAGCCAGTAAAATTGAATCCAGTTCCGATGTCACCATCAAAGCGGTTTTTAATCAGATAGATGGACTTTCAACCGGTGACGATGTCCGCATGGGCGGCGTTGTAATTGGCAAAGTTACCGATCTTTCATTGGGGAAAGATTTTACCGCGGTTGTTATCTTACAGATCAGTCAGCCAATTAAGCTGCCCAACGATACCTCCGCCGCTATTCATACGGACGGATTGTTTGGTAGAAAATACATTTCATTGGAACCCGGCGGCGATGAAGAATATCTCGGCTCGGGAGACGCAATAACTATGACGCAGGATTCTGTTGTTGTGCAGGATTTGCTCGATTTAATCATCGGTGAAGCAAAATCTAAGCGCGCTAAATAAGAGGCGCAAAATAGAGGAGAAGCAAAATGGGTAGAAATTTCGCAGAGACCGTTATGGGCGGCATGGTTTTAGCTGTTGCGATGGTATTCCTCTATTTCTTTGTCAATACCGCTCAGATTAGTGCCGTCGAGGGCTATAGCGTGTCGGCTGCTTTCGCCAAAATTGGCGGCCTTCAAAAAGGCAGCGACGTGCGGATCAGTGGCATCAATGTCAGCACGGTAATTTCCAGTGGACTAGATTCTGAAACCTACGATGCGGTCATAAAATTATCGATCGAGCCGTCGGTAAAGCTGCCGAAAGACACCGTTGCGATGATAGCGAGCGAAGGCATGATCGGCGGAAAATATGTTCGTTTGCGGCCCGGATCATCAAAGTCTTATATCCAACCAGGTGGCTCAATTAACAAGACAGAAGATTTTAAATCGCTGGAAGATCAGGTTGGCGAGATCATATTCCTTGCGACCAGCGGCGATAATAAAAAGAAATAGGCCTTCGTCTTTGGCCATATCATTTGCTGGACGGTTGGCATCCTGATATTAATTCTCTCGATGATCGATCACTTTAAATATGCGCTGTTATTGAGCGTGGTTTTGGCGTTCGGCATTTCCTCTGTCGACGCGGCCCAATATGCGACTGCTGTCTTGCAAGGGCTGGATAAAGTGACGGCGCGGGTTTCAACATTCACCGCACCGATTGGCCGGACGGTTAAGTTTGGCACCTTGGAGATAATTGCCCGTACCTGCGACAAGCGCCCGCCCGAAGAAACTCCTGAAAGTGCGGCTTTTTTAGATGTCTGGGAAGTGCGGCCAGGCGAGCCTGCCGTCAGTGTTTATCGTGGCTGGATGTTTGCCTCCAGTCCGGCTTTGGCTGCGATGGAACATCCCGTCTATG
>CAJXJM010000112.1 GCA_913054205.1 uncultured Rhodospirillaceae bacterium | reverse complement strand
ATGAAGCCGATCAAAACTGAAATCCAACGCCGCGGCCCTACTTTTTCTTTTAGCATGAAAGGGGATATTGCCGTCGTCACCAATGGCCCGATAAATGTAATGGCGGTCGCTTCTGCCAGCGGCACAAGAGTAATCGACCAATAAAACATGCCAATGCCGGTGATCAGGGAAACCGAGCGCATAATTTGCAGTACCAAATTGGGCGGCAGCAGTTTTTTAGGGCCATATTTAAGCGCAATAACCGGCACATAGAACAAGCTGGTGAACAGCATCTGCGTCCACATGATGACAATTGCCGAATAGTAGCCCTCAGTCATTTTGGCAAACGCGTCTTTCATTGGGAAAAGAAAAACCGCAAGCACCATCAGTAAAATGCCGATGAGCTGCCTTTGATGATTTGGAAGTGTCATTTAAGTCTTTCTGAACTCGATTGGGTAATTAACTGATTTTTAAAGGATTTCTCCGATTATGCCAGGGTTAAAAGAATATAAACACCCAGTGAGTAGACACTTTAAAAAGAGCAATAATATGGAAATCGCATTCGTCCTTTTTATCATTTTCGCCGGCCTAGTCTCGATCGCCTATATTCTGGGGGATACACAGAAAGAAGGTGCCGAAAGCGCCTAACTCAATAAATTTCTACCAGGCCTTGCAGGCGTAACTCAGCAAACTACATAAATTGTGGTCCCAAAAGGATGCCTATTGAAGGGTCCTTAATAACCTGGGAACCATCAACCGGAGTTCGGCCAATTTTGGCGAATCTCCATATTACTATATCGCTTCGAAGGAGGATATACGATGCGTAGCTATGATTTTACACCCCTTTTCCGTCATTCTGTAGGTTTCGACCGCATGCAGCGTTTGCTGGATAGCGCCATTGATCGTGGCCAAACCACAGCCAATTCCTACCCCCCCTATAACATTGAGGCGGTTGGCGAGGATGCCTACCGTATCACCATGGCGATTGCCGGATTTAGCGAAGCTGATCTCGATATCACCGCCAAGGAAAATGCGCTTTCCGTCAAAGGCGAAATTAAAGAGCAAAGTGAAGGTTCCTATCTGCACCGCGGCATTGCCGGACGCACTTTTGAGCGTCGCTTTGACCTCGCCGATTATGTCAAAGTGACCGATGCGCATCTCGAGAACGGCATGTTGCATATTGATCTGGTACGTGAAGTGCCGGAAGCACACAAACCCCGCAAAATCGAGATCAAACGCGGCACCTCTCCATCTCTCGCCGAAAAAGCCAAAAAGATGATCGGCGGCGAGACTAAAGAAGCTGCTTAAGTACTCTAAAGAATTAAGGGGACATGTACTCGTTTCACGTTATAAAAAATTAGTGAATCAATGTTAATTGTTTAAATACAATGGATTATATAGTTTTAATTGGCGTTAATAGTTTCCCTAATCCATTTTTAGTAACGAAATTAGTAACAAAATCGGTATGCAACGAAGGAAATCCCTTCGTAGAGAAGTTCCATACAGCATCCATCAATACAAACATCTCAACGACCGGATTATTCCCAGCTAATTTCGGGGATTTGAGTGAATTCCATTAACATCTCTTGATTAATGACATCCACTCAGGCGTCACCCCGGGTCAATCCTAGGGTGACGCCAATTTTGATGACTCCCAGGCCCGTTTTGGTTTAGCATGGTGGCATGATCCAACGCTTCGCATTTCTGGTTTCTATATTATTTGCGCCGGCCTTCGTGCTGGCGCAGGAGCCTGCGCCGGACCTAAAAGACTTCAGCCCTGAAACCCGGAAAAGCTACGCAGAAACTCAAAAGTTTATTGATCAAACCGAGAGCAAGATGAAACTCGTGCGCGCGCAAACCGACGCTCGTGCCAAAGAGATCGAAACCCTTGCCAACAGGGTCGGCAAAATCATCTCCAGAATGTCGAGCCAAGGCGAAGACAATTCAGCCCTGCAATCTGAAATTTCTGTGCTCAACGAATTGCTGAACCTTGAGCGCCAGACAACGGGTGATCTTAGGAAGGAAAACACGAGACTGACAACGGCAGTGGATATCTTAAAAAAAGAGCGCATTGGATATGAAAAATTGCAGATCGAAAAGCTTCGCCTAAAAGAGACTGAGCTCGCCGGAGCACAGAAACGCCTGAACGCCGCCCTTGATTCTGCTACCACTCGGGAGAAAACCAATAAGGTTCTGCTAACCAACGTCGAGGCGCTGACAAAAGAGAAAGACCGTCTGACCAAGCAGGTGAAGTTGTTGAAGGAAAATCGCTACCGTCCAAAGCGGCGCTTTAGCACGCCTAAATAAACCTATTTTTCAGAATTAGAATTTTAGACGACGCGCTGATATTGCAGCAATTGCTCGAGCATTTCCATGCGTTCTTCGACAGAATTTTCGATTGTTAAAAACAATTCCCGTTCACCGGTTTCAAAGCTCCGCTTTTCGGTAAACAGTGTTGTTGCAAATAGCATTTTCAAATTTTGGGTTTTTTCCTGCATAACGATGAAATGATACTCGTTTTTTGGCGACCTTGGGAAGCCTAAAAATTAAGACGCCGAGGTGGGCGAAATAGACTGCTGGGCTTCGTTGTTCGCTGACAAATCAGGGGCCGCCACAGCTACCGTTCCACTTAATAATGGCACACCGGCAGCCTTTAAAGCTTTCAAAAAAGCCGTGTTTAAAGCGTAGCGATTTTGAAAATAACTTTTGGTCGGCACCCAGAATCTCAAACCAATAATCACACCGCCGATGGTGAAATCATGGACACCGATTTGCGGCGGCCAGTTGGTGTCGACAGCGTCATCGCTTTCGAGTACCCCCGCAACGTTTCGATGACCTGGTCGATATCCTGCGCATCACCAATCGCAATGCGGCTTTCGACGATGCGTTTATCCTCTGAGTTCACCACAACCTGACCGACGATTTCTTTGTTGGGTATGGTGATTTTTTCACCATCTTCACCACGCAACACAGTGGCCGGCAGTTTAACGTCTTCAACCACACCGCTGGTTTACCAATGGTGATGGTATCGCCGACACTATAGGTCGGCCCAGCAATATTGCGAAGCCGGCGCCAAAATTTGAAAGGGGTCCCTGGATCGCCAAGGTCGCACAAAAGGCAGCTGCACCCGCGAGCGCAATCAACGGCGCAATGCTTATCCCGAAATTGCCGAGTGTGATAACAACTAATATTGCAACAACGATAAGCTTGACGATGCTGCCGATCAGGCGTGCCAAAGAGGGATCAACGTTTTTTCCGGTGGTGATATCAACAACTTTGCGCCCCGCCCAGCCTGCTGCCTTCAGTCCAATAAATAGAAAGACCAAAGCACCCAAAATTTAAAATCCGTAGGCAACACCAAACTCTACCAGAGCTTCGAGCAGCGCCTGTAGGGCTTCAATGTTTTTTTCAATATCTTTTTCCATTTTTCTCTCTCAAAAAATCTTTAATGCAATTGTGAAGGCTGGCTCGTCACCACGGCTGCGGCATCGCCAATGGCGAGATTCAAATCCCAGCCCGCCTTGTTGGCAGCTTGTTGAAGAATATGACAAACCGCATGCAACATATCATCATTTAAATTTAGATTTACGGCTTTGCCGCCAAACGTATGAAAGGACAGCCTAATCGTGCCTTGTTCGGTCCTGCCCAGCTCGGCTTTAACAGCCAGTAGAGGCCGCTCGGTTTCGGGCGCCGATTTTAGGGGTTTTTCGTGTTTCTGACTAAAGTCAGCACCTTGCACCGCTTCTTGGTGTTGCAGGGAAAGCACAGCTTTTTTCACCTGTGGGCGGGCTTGTTGTTTCACATCGGGCTCAGCGGCAAAATTTTGCACAGCCGCCCGCCATATCTGTTTGACCAAACGGCGGGTGAGCCAAACGCGGTATTCTGTTTTCTCGATGGTGTTTACACGAAACAAAATCCGATCTTCTGCCGGATTGTATTCTGCGGTCATTTGATGAAGTGCGTCACCCATTAATCATTCCAATGCGCCATCGGCAAACCTGCCACCGGCGAGGTAAAATAAGGGATGCGTGTACCTCGCAGGCTCCCAATATAAGCAGTTTTCAGGTCGGGTCCACCAAAGGTCACACTGGCAAACCACGGCGCGATTGTTCCGCCCGTCGCGAGCATCAACTCAGGCGTTGCCTCATTGTTTCTGAACGCTGTTTCGAGCGCTTCAGAGGCTGCCTCATTGTTATCATCTAAAATCACGTGATACTCGCCTTCGGGTGTGATCGCAAATATCTCATCCGACATCACCAATGTCCCCCAAAGATTACCATAAGCATCAAACGTAATGCCGTCAGGAAAACCGTTTTTACCCGGCTTGCCTAACTTGCTCGGACCAAACACTTCACGGTTTGAGAGCGCGCCATCTTCGGCAACTTTCATGCGCGACACGCATTGGCCCGTGGTCTCAACGATGTAGATATATTCTTCCTTCGCATCGAGGCGCACTTCATTGGTAAAAGCAAAGCCATCTGCGACAATCCTGAGCCCACTTTCATCAGCGAGCGCGACATAGCCGTCAGCGACATCCGGGCTTATCGCTTGCATCCAGTTTTTAATGCGGGTCGAGACCGTCAGCCACAAACGATCTTTGGAATCTCTCAGCACAAAATTCACTTTGCCGATGGGCTCACCATCGATGCTGTCATAGAGCGTTGTGGTTTCCCCGTCCGGTGCCATCACTTCCAAAACATCGGTGCCAAAGTTAGAAATATACAACTGTCCGTCCCGGCCAAAAGCCATGCCGTTCGGCAAAGTGCCCTCGGTAAAGCGCGCCGCATCATCAACAGCTTCTTCGAATTTTTCTTCAAAGATCTGGGTGATGATTTCCTGTGAGCCATCCGGCTTGATGTGTACAACGCCGCCTCTGGCATCGGCTGCCCAAAGAGAGCCGTCTGGTTTCGCCAATATACATTCCGGGCGCTGCAAATCTTCGCCGATATAGGAAAGATCGCTTGCCGTGACAGTAAAGTCTAAAATGGGATTTCTATTCATTACCAAACATGCTTTTCTTTGAAAAATATTATAGCCTAAATTTGAGGGCGAATTTCGAATGAGTCAATTCGCGTTATTCATCACCGTTACGCTAAATCCCGGCACTGAGGACGCCTTTATGCCGATTATCCAAGAAAATGCCGCGGCCTCCGTTCGGGATGAACCGGGATGTCGTGTGTTTGATGTGCTTTTGCCACATGGCGGCGCTAAGGACATTGTCTACCTTTATGAAATTTATGATGATGACGCGGCTTTTGCTGCCCATCAGGCATCACCCCATTACAAAAATTTTAAAGAAACCACGGGTGATATAGTTGCCAATATGGACGTTGTCCGCATGAGCATGTAACGTTTCATCCAAAATTAATGCCAATTAAAAAGATCAATGGGAGGGTTTTATGGCTGACAATGAATATGAAAGCATTCTATACGAGGTCACCGAGAACGTCGCAAAAATCACCTTTAACCTGCCGCAATTTGGGAACGCACTCGATTTCCGCGGCGTGAAAGAAACATTGGACGCGTTGATCCGGGCCGAGGATGACCCAGAGGTGGGCTGCGTTTTGATTACCGGGTCGGGCAAGACATTTTGCGCCGGCTTTAATCTCAAAGAAATCCCGCCGATTGAAACGTTGCGCGAAGACATCACGGACATTAGCTCTCATTTTCGCCACCTGGCGCTTTGGTGGCACCAGGTTTTTCACCGGATTGTTCGCATCCCAAAACCTGTTTTGTCTGCCGTCAATGGTGCCGCTGCCGGGGCTGGCCTCGGACTGGCACTCTGCTCGGATATGGTCGTCGCCAGAGAAAACGCCTCCTTTTTATGTGCCTGGCACACCATCGGTCTCGCCAATGATGCAACGACGAGTTATTCGCTGGTCAAAATCGTCGGCTTCCGCCGCGCGATGGAGCTTATGTACACCAATCGCACGCTGAATGCCGAAGAAGCCGCCGAATGGCAAATCGTCAATCGGGTGTATGGGGAAGCGGACTTCGAAGAAAACGCCTGGCAGATCGCCACGCAACTGGCCGCGGGTCCTACACATCTGCAAGGTATGGCAAAAGAGAGCTTCCATATGGGCTGGCGGCGGAGTCTCGAAGAAGCCACTGAATTTGAAATTCAAAACGTCATGAAATCCGTTGAACACCCCTATTTCCTCAACGCTTTGAAAAAGTTTCTCAATAAGGAAAATCGCAGCAACTTGGAGCAGGTGAAGCTGCCGGACGGGATATAGGAGGCTACCGTGCAAACGTGTTACGATCTTGTTTGGCTTTCGGCCCAGCGCGCACCGGATGATCTGGCAATTGTCGATGATCAAAGTGACCGGGCCTATACCTATCAGCAATTGATAGACGAAGTTGACGAGGTCGCTGCTGGCCTTCAGGAACGTGGCGTCACTCAAGGCATGCGGATTGCGACCGTTTTGCCAAGCCTGTTTGATCATGCCATTGCCCTTCTCGCCTTACAAAGACTGGCCGCCATTCCGGCGCTGTTGAACTTTCGGCTTAAACATGAAGAGGTCGCTGAACTCATCAAAATTGGCGACATTGATGGTGCCATTGTTTTACAAGATGAAGCTCTGGCGGATACTCTGCTGGGTGCTCTTGCCAATGGCAGCCGCCTACTCAGTGTTGGAGGAAACGCTGGGCCTGCTGATAATTTCGCTACATGCCGGGGAGACATCTCAAGGCTCGTTCCAATCCCCAAACCGGACCCCGAAGACATTGCGTTTATTTTTTATACCTCTGGCACGACGGGGTTGCCGAAGGGGGTTGAGTTGGCGCACCGGACGACCGAGCACCGGATTTTGTGGCTGGCGACCCATGCCGGTTTTCGTCACGGCAGTCATAACAAGGCGCTCGGCTTCATGCCGCTGAGCCATGCCATCGGATTTTATGGTGTGTTTCTATGCACGCTCGCCAATAATGGCACCTATTATGTGCAATCCGCGTTTAACCCCGTGCAAGCGGTCGATATGATTGAGCAACACAAGATCACCTATATGTTTGCCGTGCCGCAGCTGTATTTTGCCATGGCGCAAGCATCCAATTACAGCCCTGAAAAAATGAAAAGCCTGCAAACAGTGCTTTATGGCGGCGCAGAAATCATCCCGGATTTTCTCCTCCAAATCGACAAAGAATGGCCGGCCAAAATATTTCACATTTATGGTACGACGGAGACCATGTGTCCGCTCTATAACCCCGACCCGGTCGGAGAGCATGTTCGTTTGCGCGCAGGTTTTTACTGCCAGACACGGGTGATCGAAATCGGCGGCAAAGTTGACGAGCGCGTCGCCCCCGGCGAAGAAGGCGAATTGATTGTTGAAGCCTCTCCGGACCAGATGTTCACCGGTTACCTCAATCGCCCGGAGGCAACGGCAGAAGCCGTGGTTGATGGTTGGTACCACACCGGCGATGTCTGCCTCCTGCGCGAAGATGGTGATTATGATCTGATTGGCCGCACCGGAGACATGGTGCGTTCCGGCGGCGAGAACATCCATCCCTCAGAAATCGAACCGCATCTCAATAGCCATCCTAATATTCAAGAGTCTGCAATCATTGGCCTCAAAGATGCGACCTGGGGCGAAATCGTTGTCGCCTGTGTGGTTGCCGACAACACCGAAGATCGGAAGAGCACACGTCTGAACTCCAGTCACCAGATCATCTCGTAT
>CAJXJM010000111.1 GCA_913054205.1 uncultured Rhodospirillaceae bacterium | reverse complement strand
GATGTGTGATGCGTTTAAGGCAGATGGCGCAAATTCGGTTCGAACTATGATTGCCCGACAGGATCAGCTCAATATGTCTTTCTTCCGCGCTCAAGGCATGATGGGCGGGCCATTTATTGAATTAGAAAAACCGTTGGATTGAGGGAGGAGATAACAATGAGACTTCAAAAAGCCACCCATTATGGCCTCTATGCAGTTCTCGAACTTGCCCAAGATCCGTCGCGCCAGCTTTCGGCCACCGACATCGCTGACATCTATGGCATTTCATCTAATCATCTTGCTAAGGTGCTGCGTGATCTTGGCCGGGCAGGGTTGGTTGATTCGGTCCGTGGCGCTGGTGGCGGCTATCGTTTTTCCGGTAATTCGAAGCGCACGACATTGATGGATGTGATTAATATCTTTGAAGACATCGGCAGTGATTCTTCTGCTGCCTCTGATCCGGGTGATGAAACAGATATCGGTGGCGCACTTCTTTTGGTACTTGGCGAGATCGATGACATCGCGCGGGCGACCTTTGGCTCGATCACGCTCGATACTCTTATAAAGACGATGCGCTGGCGCCAAGAGCGCGAAGAGAAATTAGAGACTTAGGTTAGGAAAGTGGGGTTGCTTGAATTCGATCTGCCACCTCATGCTGACATCCGGCTGATTTATATAATTTCGTTTGATTTAAACGACTGATACCAATCCAAGAGCGAATTACGTATTCGATATTGTATCAATGGAGAATACGCTCATTGGGAATCAAAACCGAAACTGTAGTGCCTACACCGACAATACTTTCTATTTTCAGGCTGCCGTCATGTGCTTCAATTAGGCCTTTGGTGAGTGGTAACCCGTTGTCGGAACAAAAGAATAACCTGTGACCATATCAGCTTTAAGTGCCGGTGAGTAGAATGCCATCGTGCCGGTTTTGCGTGCCACCATGCGCTGGACTGGCGGTATTTTTCTAATGTCCTTTTTCGATTTTCGCCATGCCGGGAGAGGATGGGAAATCACCTGCCCGATTTGATCAACAATTGCAGAATGCCCTTTTTGTCCGAACGATACTGAATTGCCCTGTTGAACAATATAGTCAGTCGCAACGGCTCCAATGACGAGTTTGTTGTCATAAGCCTTCAGTAGATAGAGCGTAGGAATACCCCTGGGATTCATCATAAGTGGAGAAAAGGCAACGCGACCTTCTTCAAGTAGATTCACAAAATCGCGAAATCGTTTCGGTGGCACCTTCTTTGGGCACGGTAGATTTTTAGGTGCGATCGCATTGACGACCACGCCGCTTTTCAAATCGGCGATGCAAAAATGAACAAAATTTAGACTCTTCATGAATGTTGAAATAGGGTACGAGTGTTCGTTCGTGTGCCGCATTTTAGCTATCAGCTCAAAACCATTTTTCAAATCGAAAGAATATAGATCAAGGGCTTTGCTTAAATTTCTGGCAATAACCAGGTGTTTATCCGCGATGATTTCGTTTTCTTTGTTCTGAGCATCTGACACAACCCACATCGCAAGCACAATAACTGGCAATATGGTTACTAAAGACAAAGTCAAAAAAATTAGCAATCGAAAACGCATATATTACAACTTACAAAATAGCAGCTCGATTAGAGTGGCTAATTCTCCTCTATACATGGCCTTATAATGAGAACATCTAATATATGGTTCTTACTGTTAGTGAATACAAGAGTATGCAGTCTGTAATTGTTAACGATTTGATCTCTTTTAAGGCTAAATTTCATATTGATACAAAAATCAATTTGGGCGCAGTTTATCGGCCTTGTAGAAATAATTGATCCGATCCGAAAACCTGATGTTCCTCTCGAGGGTTCATGGAACTATAATAACTCCCTGATCATGTTGAATTTGTTCTCGAAATCTCGGCGATTTAGAATTCGCCTCTTAGCCGCAGTATTCTTTGCTTTGTGCGGATTGGCTGTTAGCGCTGCGCCGGTTCAAGCGCAGCAGAAGACGGTTCGAATCGGATCGTTCCTGGCTGTCACGGGGCAAGGCTCCTTTATCGGTGCGCCGGCATTGGCGACGCTAAAGCTCTATATTGATCTGCTCAATCTCCAAGGTGGGTTGCTCGGACGCAAGGTTGAACTGATTGATTATGATGTTGGCATTGATACTCGAACGGCGCAGACCGCGATAAGGCGCCTAATCGATATCGATAAAGTAGACGCCATAATTGGTGGATCAACGACGGGAGCGGCGATGTCCGTTTTGCCGATTATTCAACAGGCGCGCATCCCATTTTTGGCGCTGGCGGGTTCTACGGCACTGGTGAGCCCTTTACGCAAATGGGTATTTAAAACATCGCAAACCGATCGCATGGCCTGCGGCAAAATATTGAGCGACATGAAAAAACGCGGTGTGCGCTTTCTCGGTCTCATTTCGGGCGACGGTGGATTTGGCCGTTCAATGCGGGCGCATTGTCTGGATATCGCGAAGAACATTAATATCAATGTCATTGCCGACGAAATTTATCGCGCTCAATCTCGCCGTGTTGTCGAACCGCTCAAGCGAATCAAATTGAAAAAAAACGTTCAGGCGGTACTCAATGTTGGGTTTGGCTCCTCGCCGGCCTATGTCACTCAGAACTTTCGGAAACTTGGCTTTGAGGTAACGCTCTATCAGACTCACGGTGTAGCGACCCAGGATTTTCTGGATTTTGCCGGCACTGCTGCGGACGGCGTGCGGCTGCCGGTTCCGCCGATCGTAATTGCCGATAAACTGCCGCCGAATGATCCGATTAAATCTATTCTCAAAAGCTATATGCGGCTTTACAAGAAACGTTGGGACGTGGAGCCTAGTGTATACGGGACACATGCCTTTGATGCGATACGGCTTTATGCATTGGCCGTGCGCCGGGCAGGTAGTTTTGACCGCGAAAAAATTAGACAGGCTTTGGAAAGCACAAATGGTTATGTTGGTGCCAATGGCGTTGTCAAAATGTCACCCAAGGATCACCTGGGGCTCGACTTTAATGCCTTTCGGATGGTTGAAATTCAAAGTGGTGAATGGGTGCCGATAGAGTAGGTGGACGTAGCTCGCGCTAGGTTGCTTCTGGCCGCAGAGACAGGCATAAATTAAGCAGATTGTATAAAGGATATTTATGAAAGTACTTGCTGTCATTCCCGCGCGCTGGGCTTCTACTCGGTTTCCCGGCAAAGCGTTAAAAGAGATTGCCGGTAAGGCAATGATCCACTGGGTGTGGGATCAAACCATAAAAGCTAAAAGCGTCACTGATACAATTATAGCAACCGATGACGAACGCATTGCCGAGTATTGCCGCGCCAATGAACTCGAGGTGGTGATGACAGCTGACACCCATCCGACCGGCAGTGACCGCCTGGCGGAAGTTGCTCAAAAAATCGAAGCGGATGTTTATGTGAATGTTCAGGGCGATGAGCCGTTAATTGAGCCGGAAACGATTGATGCGGTTACCGAGTGTTTGTTAAAGGTGTTGGATCAAGGCATTGAGCTTTCAACCGGCTATATTGAAAAGGCAACAGATGCACAGTTGGATGATCCGTCGGTTGTGCATTTGGTGCCGACACTGGATGGCTGCGTTTTGACATTCTCGCGGCTGCCACTGCCGTATCCAATGGAAGAAACCATGCAACGCACGGTTCATGTCGGGCTCTATGCCTTTACCCGAAAAGCCTTGCTGCTATTTGCTGAGCTGGAACGTGGACCGGTGGAGCGGGCTGAAAGCATTGAAGTAATGCGCTATCTTGAGCACGGCCATCGCATTGCCTGCGTGCCAGTCGCGCCGGGTTCCATCGGTGTGGATACGCCGGAAGATTTGGCTGAGGTTGAGGCGATATTGGGGGCAAAAACGTGAGTAAGTTAACAGAACAACAGTTTATGGAACGTCTTGCTGGATTAAAGCTATTGTCGCTTGATACAGATGGCGTGTTGACGGATGGCGGTCTCTATTACACTGACGGTGGCGAGGAACTTCGCAAATTCAACGTCAAAGACGGGATGGGCATGAAGCGGGCCCAGGCCGCCGGCGTTAAAATCGCCATTATTACGGCGAGTTCAACGCCCTCCATTGCCCACCGTGGTCAACGCCTCGGCGTCGATCACGTGTTTCTTGAATGCGAAGACAAATTATCGACGCTGGTGCGTATTTGCGATGACATGGGGATTGATCTCGACCAGGTTGGTCATGTTGGAGATGATCTCAATGACCTTCCTGTCTTAGAGGCTGTTGGCTGTCCGATGACGGTTGCAGATGCGACGGATGAAGCGATTTCGGCCGCTTTGTTCGTGACCAAAAAAAATGGTGGTGAGGGCGCGGTGCGCGAAATTTGCGATCTGATTGTTGCGGCTAAAAATGCGATCTAGTGCCGAGGTGATGGATGGTCGCTGACGTCGATAGTCCGGATAAACACAACGTTCTGGCTGAGCGCCTTGATGAGGCGGAAAAACTGGCACGCAAGATTCTAGCAACGCAGCCTGAAAACCCTGATGCCCTCAATGGACTCGGTCTGATTTGCGTTCAGCAAGAGCGTTTTGATGAGGCGGTCGAGCTGTTTGCGCACGCCCATGAGATCGATCCCGAGCGCGGCGATTTCACCAGTAATTTGCTCAAAGCATTTGAATCCTCGGCTAAATCTATGGCGCATGCGGCGAGATATGGCGCGGCGATCAAAACCCTTGAGCGCGCCTTGGTCATGAGCCCGGGCGATGAATATCTGACGTGCCGAATGTCTTTTGCTTTATCTCTTGCCAATCGCCATGGTGAAGCGCTGGCGGCTGCCAATAACCGACCGTGGTTAAAGTAGCGATACTCCACCACATGGATTCTGGAATGCTGCCGAATTTATCTGGCTGGGCTTCGTGTTCGAATAGAAAAATGAATGAAGAAGTGAAAAGAAGTGCCGTCACCATAATAAAAACAGCTGCTGTCAGCGCGCGCGATTGATTTTGGATGACAGCCCATATGACCAGCAGGCCGGTGAGTACCGGGTGAGCTTGAGCAATCGCAAAAGCCTGAAAATTCTAAGCAGTCGTAAGTCGATGGCAAAGAAGGTGCTGAGGTAGAAAGGCAAGAAAGCAATCAAGTCAATGATAGCCATCGGCGAGAAAATATATTTCAATCGACCAGTGATTGGATTGGAATAGTCATTTGCTTTATCTTCAGTGCAAGACCATACCCGCAGCAAATATTCCACTGTAAATATCGCGACGGAGAATACTTCGAAGGCAAAAAAAATAAATCTTTATTGCCGGCATGAATGGAAGGCACGGTCTCCAAACAATTGCCGTGACGTTCAGGAGAATGAGCACCATCATAAAGCGATCAAAGATATAGCCGAAACGGTCGCCCGGAATCGATAGCTCTAGAAACTCATGTGTGCGCCGTTTTAGCAAACCCGAACCCCCGATTGTGTTTAGTATAATGGTATTCGTGATGAATTAAAACGGCTGCGTCTATGTCTCCGATTAAGTGGGTAGGTGCCCCGATCCCACGAGGCGCCTGATCTCAATGGCGGGGCAGCGATCCATAACCATTTGAATGCCGGCGTCTTCGGCACGCGTCGCTGCGGCGTCATCGCGAATTTCAAGCTGCATCCAGATCGTTTCGATACTTTTTGCTGCCAAAAGCGCAATCGCTTCATCGGTGATATCAATCGCTCTCTCAATGTTGCGAAAGATATCGACCATCTGAAAGTCATCCGGAATATCTGCCAGACTATTGTAGACTTTCTCGCCGTGAATGAAGCCGTCATTTTTACGTGTGTTGACTGGGATCACCCGGTAGCCTCTCTCTTGCAGAAATTTCATGACACGGTGACTGGCGCGATGTGGTTTTGGGCTGGCACCGATTATGGCGATTGTTTTCACGCGTTTGAAAATGCCAGCAATATAATCGTCAGAATAGATGAGCGGTTCCATAGTATTTGTTGTGGCCCAACTAGCGACCACGCCACACCGGCTCACGCTTTTCCAAAAAGGCGTCAATGCCTTCCTGGGCATCGTATTCCTGCATGTTTTTGGCCATCACTTCTGTGGTGTAGGCATAGGCGGTCTCTAAATCCATGTCGAGCTGCTCATAAAAGGCGGGTTTACCCATCGACATCGTCAGCGTCGAGCGGCTGGCAATGCTTTCGGCATATGCCATCACTGCATCATCGAGCTCTTCCGGTTTGACAATCTTGTTAATCAGTCCAAAGCGTAAAGCATCCTCGGCACTGAATAGCTCACCCATCAGCAGCATCTCCATTGTATGTTTGGCGCCGGCAGCCCGGCTTAAAGCGACGGCTGGCGTTGAACAAAACAAGCCATTGGTGACGCCGGGGACTGCAAATCGGGCTTCTTCTACCGCAACCGCGAGGTCACAATTTGCCATCAGCTGACAGCCCGCCGCCATGGCGATTCCATGGACGCGCGCGATAATCGGTTGAGGCTGTTTTTTCATCGAGATCATCATGTCGCTACATTGTTTGAACAATGCGTGGATAGCCTCATAGCTGGAATCGCCTCGAATTTCATTTAAGTCATGCCCGGAGCTGAAGCCCGGACCATTGCCGGCAAGTATGATGACTTTGACAGACTTATCTTTTGCGATCGTATCGAAGGCGTTTTGGAGTTCGGAAATGAGCTCGGTCGACATTGCGTTCCGCTTTTCGGGGCGATTAAGCGTTAGCGTGGTAATGCCATGGGTGTCTTCGCGCAGGAGGATCGATTCATTATGGCTGGCCGTCATACGGTGTTTCCTCGGGCTCTGGTTTTGATTTTATTTTCAAGCGAGGATAAGAGTGCCGTGATTGACACTGCTTTCGCAATAGATAAATTCCACATTTCCATGATCGTAATTGCCACATTAACATCAGTTTAGCCAGAATTAGTGTGGTAATATTATACCGTTCATGTAAGTCATTGTTTCTAAACAATAATAAGTTAATATATTGCATTGACTAGGTAAAGTTTCCTGGCATACTCCGCTCCGAAATTGACGGCACCTATTGAAGGGTGTCGTTAGATTATTTTGAGATTGGATTCGAAATGAAGACATATTCACAAAAACCGGCCGAAGTCGAACGCGAGTGGTTCGTGATTGACGCAGAAGGTTTGGTTCTTGGCCGCATGGCAAGCATTGTTGCGATGCGCCTACGCGGAAAACATAAACCCACCTTTACGCCTCATATTGATTGTGGTGACAATATTATCATTGTGAACGCTGAGAAAGTTGGCCTCACCGGTAATAAGCGCGCTGACAAAACATATTATTGGCACACCGGTTATCCGGGCGGCATCAAAAGCCGGACGGCTGACAAAATTCTTGATGGCGATCATCCGGAGCGTGTCGTGATCAAAGCGATTGAACGCATGATCACGCGTAACCCACTGGGCCGGCAGCAAATGAAAAAGCTGCATGTTTATGCGGGTAGCGAACATCCGCATGAAGCGCAAAACCCAGCAGCTATGGATATCGCTGCGATGAACCCGAAAAATTCCATTGTTCGTCCAGACAGTATTAAAGGGAGTGCCTAATTGTGGCTGAAGAAAAGAAAACCCTCGAAGATTTGGGTGAAGCTGTAGCGGCTGCTGCGGCTGAAGCTGCGGCGCCGGCTGAAGCGGGCGAAGAGACGGCTGCTCCGGCACCTGTTGTAGAAGCCGACGTAGCTGTTGTTGAGC
>CAJXJM010000110.1 GCA_913054205.1 uncultured Rhodospirillaceae bacterium | reverse complement strand
AGGCGGCAAAAGGCCTTTCAGGGCTGGCGGTATCTAAAGCCGGAAGAAGCGCCAGTTGATCTGCCCGAAGGCGCAATTTCAGAAGCAGATACTGATATGCCGCCGGAAATGATGGCCGAACTCAAAGAGCTTGGCTTAATTTAGCTCAAATTAGACCAAATTCAGAGGACCACCGTATAAATGAAGATAGTTGAATTCGTCGTTTTGATGCCCTTAATTTAATGGGGCTGTCCCAGTTAATTAGCCCATTTTACCTCTAACCCATTGTCTTAATTGTGCTAATTGGGTTAGCGGGTCACTGTTGTTAAAACGCCACTCACACTCCTTCAAAAATAGCCCAAAATGAGCCTTTGGAACACCGTTAAATTTGCGCATATGACGCTTCGCCTGGTTCCAAAAATTCTCTATTCCGTTGATATGATTTTGATTGTCTGCAAAGAGTTCAGAATGGTTGATCCTGAAGTGATGGAAATCTGATACATCCAAAACGTTATAACCTTTCCAACCGTCCGAATAGACAATGCTGTCAGGCACCACCTTGCGTTCGATAATCGGCATCAAAGTAGCCGAAGAGGCATCGGTGATAACCTTCGTGTAGACCTTGCCACCACGCTTCAACAGGCCGAATACCGGGATTTTTCCAGCGGCACCGCGACCGCGCTTGCCTTTTCGTCTGCCACCGAAGTAACTCTCGTCAACTTCGATCTCACCGCCGAACATGGCTTCGTTCTCAGCTTCTAACTCAACAGCGATAATTTCGCGCAGACGCAGGAAGTAGAAGGCTGCTGTTTTACGGTTCACACCACATAGTCTCGCAGCAGTCCGCGCTGTTGTCCCCGCAACAAAATGCTCTATTAAATGATCCTGCTTAAACTTGCTCAAACGGCTCTTACGCATAGGTCCCATGATAACACCAATTCTCGGTTATCTGGGACAGCCCCAAACTTTTTTATACTCCTTCTGCCCCTTTTCCTCACAGCATGCCCCTCCAACCAAGATTATTTTGGCACTGGACCGTTGACCCGTAGTTCCAGAATGGAGACGGCTTTTGATAGATATAAAAATTCCGGCATCAGTGCGTCGTATTTCGCTATCACTGAAGATGGTCGCCGTGCAGGATGGTCGTATTGTCCGGCGGGCGAATGCGGTGGTAATTCGCTTATGCTGGCGATCCATACATGCGAAGATAAGTCAGGTAGCCACGAATGCCGAATTTATGCAGAAGGCCCAACGGTGGTATGGGATACGTCAAAACCAACAGGGAACAATCCTTAGGCCTTCGCTTTGTCCTGAGATTTGATCTTCAATTTTGAGCCGCCGTATTCGGTAAATTCGCTGATCCCGTAACCGGCTTCAAGTGGAATGCTATAGGTGACATTGCCGTCTTTCTCCTCGATTCCAGGCTCGACGATGACAACCGCACTTTCCGCAGCGCTTTTTATCACTGCGTCGACGCTGTCGAACTGAGCGAGTTTCACCAGATTCATGCGCGTTGCGAATACAACTGTTTTACGGTCTTCATCCGCATCAGCCAATGCATCGGCCGGCGTCGTCCAAAGCGAATCAGTCGATTCGATATCATCATGAGAGGCGACTTGGTCCTCGGGGGTTTGAGCCAAAAAGAAAAAGGCATCAAAACGTTTTGGAAAAAAGCTTGGGGTCACCCAGCGGGCAAATAAAATCAATTGATCACAGGCGAGCGTGATCTCTTCTTTTTCGATAAGGTCGAGGAGGCTTACCTCGCCGCTATGGATGGCCTCTCGGTATTTTCGCGCCAATGCTCCGCATCGTGCGCCATTGATGACCTCACCATTTTTATTGTCGCGCGCAAGCAAAACGCCCGCTTCTTCAAAGGTCTCGCGAATGCCACAGATACGGACCGCCAATTCATCATCGCTCAGCATCCCACCTGTCCCTTCTTGGCCGCGGCATGTCGTAAGCAGAGCCTCACTACTGTCTTGCGGGTCAAGCTTGCCGCCCGGAAAAACCAACGCGCCCGAAGCAAAGTCAATTTTGTGATGGCGCGTCACCATGAAGACTTCAAAATCATCGGCGGTATCTTTGAGCAGTAGTACAGTGGTGGCAGGAATTGGTGCATTGTCTGCTTTGGTGGTCATGATTTTCCTGATTGAGTAAAATTGATCTATTCGGCGACCTGGACAGTATGGGTAAATGGCAGGGTGAATCTAAAATCGGCGCCGCGCGCAGCTTTCTCAAACCAAATTTTGCCGCCGAAATGCTCGACGATTTGGCGGCTAATCGGAAGCCCAAGCCCCGTGCCTTTTGGTTTGTTGGTAAGAGGGTCACCAACCTGCTGAAATTTTTCGAAAATGATTTCCCCTACACCATCCGGAATGCCGGGACCGTTGTCTGCCACCCTCACCAGCAACGCATCACCATCTGCTTCAGCTGTAATATTGAGTGTCGGTTCCGGGCCATTAGAAAACTTAACCGCATTCGATAACAAATTTATAACGACCTGGATAAGGCGATCGCGATCCGCGTACACATGAGGCAGATTTTCAGGCAACATCAATTCCAAGTTGATCGATTTGTCTGATATCAGACTGCTCATTGCAGCCAAAGCCTCTCTGATCGCTTCACCGGCATCAACTTCCGACATTTCCCAATCCATGCTACCGGCTTCCATTTTGGCCAAATCGAGAATTTGATTGATGAGGCGGGTCAGGCGCTCACTTTCACTGATGATAACACCGAGAAATTGCCGGCGTTGCGACGGCTCGATATCCGGCTTATCAAACAATATCTCGCCAAAAGATCTAATCGATGTGAGCGGTGTTCTAAGCTCATGGCTGATGGTCGAAAGGAAGTCATCTTTCAAGCGGTCGAGTTCTTTCAATTGTTCATTGGCTTGACGCAGATTGTCACTGGCGACTTCCAACTCGTGCGATTTTTGCTCAAGACGGTGGCTATGTTCAATCACCTCTGACGTCTCGTCCAAAATCTGAAGCACCTCATCAAGACTAACGATGTCTCCCTTCACGACAGAGGCGACAAGAACACGTGCAGACGCAGACCCGATGGCACCGGCAAGCAGGCGCTCCGCCACACCGACAAATTCCGCATCAACGGCCATTAATTCTTTAAGCTCCAACCCTCGCCTGCGGGCATGGTCTTTGAAGGCCAACTCTGTTCGATAGGGTCCGACAAATCGATACAAAAGATCGCGCAAATCATCAACAGCTGCGGAGCCCTGCCACAAATTGGACCGCCCTGCCGTTCCTGAATATTTTTCAGCAGCATCGACAAAAATCGCCGCCTGGATGCGTTCAATCGCCGATTGTTCTGAACTCAACGAAACGCCGATATAGGCTCCTATATTGAGAACCATGCTCCAGAATAATGAGTTCGACAAATTGTCCAATCCCGAGAGCCCGAGGAATTCATAGGGCTTGAGCAACGCTATCCCAAACGGTCCTTCAGTGATGAAGCTTTCTGGCAACCAACCGGAAAGAGCAAAGGATGGCAATAGGAGTGTGTATATCCACACCGCAAAGCCTAGAACCAAACCGGCGAATGCGCCTTTAGCCGTCGCCCCTTTCCAGAAAATTCCGCCAATAATCACCGGCGCAAATTGAGCAGCGGCGGCAAATGACAGCAGGCCAATCGTCACCAGGGTATAGGATTCACCGATGAAGACAAAATAGCCGTAACTCAACAACATGATGAAGACACAGCTAAATCGACGTAGATTCAGAACAAGCGATGTCAAATCACCGCGTTCATTCAATCGAAGCCACGACATCCGCAACAGTGCCGGCATCAAGACTTCGTTGCAAATCATCGTACTGAGTGCAATAGCAGAAATGATTACCATCCCAGTTGCTGCCGACAATCCTCCGATGAAAGCAAGCAGCGCCAGGCCTTCGTTTTGTGTCGACATCGGCAATGTCAAAACAAAAGTGTCCGGATCGACACTGCCAGAAGGGAACTGAAGCAGGCCTGCAACGGCAATTGGCAATACAAAAATGTTGATCAATAAGAGATATAGCGGAAACATCCAGACCGCTTTGGTGAGATGATGCGTACCGACATTCTCAACAATGGTGATGTGAAATTGACGCGGCAAACAGAGAATTGCCATCATAGATAAAATGGTCAACGTTACCCATTGGGTGTAATCGGAAGACGGCGAGATTGCGAATAATTTTTTAATGTCGGGATTCGCTGACGCCTTCATAAACAAATCACCAAAACCGTCGTAAAGGCCAAACGTCACGAATATGCCCACCGCAACAAAGGCAATCAGCTTGACGATCGATTCAAATGCAATCGCGGCAACAACGCCTTCATGGTGCTCGCTGGGATCAAGATGACGCGTACCGAATAGGATTGCAAAAACCGCCATTGCCATAGCGACAAGAAAAGCGGTGAAAGAAACCACAGGCTGGCCGATTTCCACCGATGGCATAACGATGGCTGGGTATTCCAAAAGTACCGTTAGACTGGTCGATAGAGCTTTGAGCTGAAGCGAGATATAAGGCGTTATGCCAACAACTGCGATGAGAGTTACAAGACCACCGATCACCGTGCTCTTGCCGTAACGCGAAGCGATAAAATCGGCAATTGAGGTTATTCCGTTGGCTTTGCTGATGCGCAGAATTTTTTGCAGCAGGAACCACCAGGCAACGAACATCAGCGTTGGCCCTAAATAAATGGTGATGAAAATTAGCCCGCCCGCAGCGGCGCGACCGACACTGCCGTAAAACGTCCAGGACGTCGCGTAAACGGCGATCGACAGGGAGTAAATATAGGGGTTGTTGATTATACCGCGGCCCGAATCTGCGCGCTTGTCACCATAATACGCAATCGCAAACAGCAATCCTATATAACCAAAGGATGCAATTATTATGAACCCTGCATTAAGCATGGTTCTTGAATCCACTCAGTGTCTGATCCGAATTCTCAGTCATGAGAGTCGGCGCTCTGGTTTGGCGTTGTTATCGAATCTCTTGCGGCCGACAATTTTGCCGCGAGATAAGCATTCAATCCGATGATCAGCGCCCAGGCGCAGAATAAATACAAATACAGGATCGGCACACCGATAAACAATTCAGTCGAATTAAAAATCGACATGATCGGAGGATTAAATAAAAGCGCAGCCAATATCAAAAGTGCCGCATATCGTTCGCTAAATTTTTCAATCATTTGCGTTCTCAAGCCTATCGGCGATCCGATTAAATTTCGGGTGGCAATTCCTTTGATATCTCAATCACTCGATCAACCAAATCACGTGTCGAAAAAGGTTTGGTGATATAATCATCCGCGCCAAGAGCTAACCCCTTCTCTCGGTCCATATCACGCCCTTTAGCTGTTAACATCAAAACGCGAATATCCTGCCAATCAGGATTGGCCTTGATGGCTTCACAGATCGAATATCCGTCGCGATCCGGCAGCATTACATCGAGCAAGACAATATTGGGTGGCTGTTTTTCTATTTCTTTTAAGGCAGCCGCTCCTTCACCGGTGGTGCGAACACTAAAACCCGCACCTTCCATCAGAAATTTCAGCGACAGGACGATATTCGGTTCATCCTCAACTATCAGAACGGAGTGACTCATATTTAAACCCTATCGCGTTTTGCCTACCAGCTGGTATTTACCAAAGTGTACTCGCTCATAATCAAAAAGTCATGACCTAGAACATTGTCAATAATTCTTGAACACCATCGGTTTCTTTACAAGATTTACATTCCAAGGCATTTGTAATGTCAATATTCACCAAAAAATATTAGTGTTTTCAAAAACTTGTCTCGTTTTTTTGAAAATTGTGTGGTATTTACATAATATGCTTTAGGGCAAATGACATAAATTTCAAATGTTCAAAAGTATAAAAAGTATGCAGGGAGACCTACAGACTTTGAGTTAAAGAATTATATTCCTTTGGGGCACCCATCTGATTTTGATTTTGTTGGTCCTGGTCAAGGTTAGGTTATGTTCTCGGAAGTATTCTTTAATGTGTGGCGAGGCGCTGTTTCCTGAGCAAACAATTATGCGCTTCGCCACTATTCTTTATCTCTGCACCTTTATCTCGCATTTCAGCACTATAAATTCATTCTGCCGCCCGCCTGGCCTTTTTAGCCCGCGCCACACCTTCTGACGATGCTTCTGCACTAGAATGGAGAATTGACTGAAAGGCGCGCTGGCCACAATTGTCTCGCTCACATATCCGGCAGCTCGTACCCGCCGACACAACCATACTTGCATCATTCAAATCCATACCATCCGCATAAACGAGTTCAGATGCGCTTGAAATCTCACAGCCGATTGCGACTGCATAGTGGCTCCGAGGTGCGTTGAATGCTGTGCCTGGCTTTACGATGGCACGCGCTAAACTCAAAAAAGTACCGCCATCCGTCATGCGCATTGTCTGCACATTCATTGATTCTGGCCTTAGAAAGGCGTGATGTACGTTCCATCTTGGACAAACACCGCCATAGCGCGGAATCCGAATTCCCGATCCATCAAAGCGTTTTGATATGTTACCGGCTATATCCACTCTGATGAAATGAAATGCTACGCCTTCCGAGCCGGCTTTATTAAGCGTCGCCAATCGATGACAAATTTGCTCGAAGCTGCCGGCAAATTGGTTCTGCAATTGCTCAATATCATATCTCATCGCTCGGGCGGCCTCGAGAAACTCGTCATAAGGCAGCAAAACCGCACCGGCAAAATAACGTGCCAAAGTAGATCTGCACATTTCGCGGGAGGCATCGCTGGTTAGAGGCGCATTTGCAAGCAGTCCTTCAATGATATCAGCACAATAATATCGTCCAATAATCTGCGCGGTTTGAAAAATCAGCGAATTTCTTGGCAGGCTGTTGGAAAGATGAAGCATGCGTTTTTCTTTGTCGAAATTGACCAATCCAAACTCTTCGCGATCGCGCCCAATATCGACGGTAATGTCCAACTCATGGGAAGCAAAATAGATGAGTTTCTGGAGCCGGTCATAGGTTCCAAATTGCGCATCCAATATCAGTTTTTCTGCAGCGTTTTCAATAAGTTCAAAGTAATTTCTATTATTTTGGATAAAGTCGTTAATCTCGTCCAATGGCGGCCGCGTACCGACCGCTCGATTAACCCCTTCTGCTGAAACAAAGCTCATTAAATCATCGATATTTTTGGACAGCGCGGCACTCTCTTTAACAATAATTCCGAGAAACCGTTGACGTTCCTCAGGCGAGATATTCTCATTGTCATGCAGTATTTCTGAAAATGACCGGATTGACGTTAAAACCGTGCGCAGCTCATGCGACGAAGCAGCGTATAATGTATCTTCGGAAAGGCGTTCGCCAAGTGTTTGGATATCATCTCGAGCGCGTTGATAGGCGCGGTAGACTTTCAAAATAGTTTGGCTGGCGATCGGCGATTGTGAAACCAATTCGTTGAGATCGTCAGGTGTCAGTTCACCGCCAGAGTCGCCTTGGGAAAACAGCGGGTCACCTAAAATTTCAGACAATTCAGCAAGAATAATAGATTCGTCATCTTGCGATAATGTTTGTAAATCGACGTTTAGAACTTCCCCGAGCTTAAACAACAGAGGAACCGTAACCGCCCTCTGGTTGTGTTCGATGAGATTTAAATAACTCGCCGATATCATTAAACGCTGCGCTAATTGCGCCTGAGTGAGTTCACTTTCGCGCCGTAATCTGCGAATTTTTGCCCCTAATCTCGGTTTTCTGGCC
>CAJXJM010000109.1 GCA_913054205.1 uncultured Rhodospirillaceae bacterium | reverse complement strand
GGCTTTTTTATAGGGCGCGCGGCCATGATAACCGAGAGCAGATACAATACTGGAATTCAATCCCAGAACCATTTCGCCATTGTTCAGCAACGGCACATAAACTGATGCACCCGCATGTGGCTGAGTGGAGGTTCTTATTTTCGTGTGGGTTTGTATGAGCTTCGCCATCATACCGCCCAGCAGGAAGTAATTCGTACCCGGAGGGTTTGTGCCGATACTAATACGCTTCATTTTCGCGTTAGCAGAAACCGCACCTAATGCCGTAAATGCCACTGCGCCGCCTAAAATAACGGCGGTTATTAGAAATTTTTGATATTTCATTGTGCTCTCCCTTGATTGAAAACTTTTAGGGGAATTGCGATTAACTGCCCGCATTCCTTAGAAATAAAAGTATAAGGTATGAACCAAAATAATAGCCACGAAAATTTGTAGGGAGACCGAACAAATATTCCATTATGCGAAAGAAATGGCCTTATTTAGGCGGCGGTTTCTTCTTCAACGTGCCGCGGGAAGACACCTTCCGGTTTTGGCAGTTCTGTGCCGGGTGCCAGACGACCAGCTTTACCGAAAGACACAAAGTCTCGATTGCCCTCACCCACAGAGAGCTGGTCCAGCATTTTTCCAATGGCCTCTGGAACAAACGGTTGGGTGATGAGCGCAAGTCCACGAATGGCATCGGCCAGAACATAAAGCACCGTTTTCATCCGGTCCGGGTCTTCCTTCTTGAGCGTCCAAGGCGCTTGACGATCAACATAGCTGTTGGCAGCACGAATTTCAGACCAAATTTTTTCTAAAGCAGTATGGAAAGATTGAGCATCCATTGCTTCTCGAACAACTTCAAGCAAACCATCCACACCGGCCAGCAACGCCGTATCATCTTCCGAGAACGTTCCCGGTTCTGGAATTTTACCATCGCAGTTTTTATTGATCATGGAGAGAACACGCTGGGCCAAGTTGCCGAAATCATTAGCAAGCTCGCCGTTCATCCGCTGCACCATGGCAGAGCGTGAAAAGTCACCATCATTGCCAAACGGCACTTCGCGCATTAGGAAATAGCGCATTTGATCAAGCCCGTAGGTCTCCATCAATTCCAACGGATCAATCACGTTGCCAAGTGACTTCGAGATTTTCTCGCCCTCATTGGTCCACCACCCATGGGCAAATACTCGCTTTGGTGTTTCCAAACCGGCGGCCATGAGAAACGCGGGCCAATAGACTGCATGAAAGCGCAGGATATCTTTACCCACCATGTGCACATCGGCTGGCCAATATTTTTGATATTCTTCATGGTCTGTATCGGGAAAGCCGATAGCAGTTATGTAATTCGTCAAGGCATCCAGCCAGACATACATAATGTGATCATCGTCACCCGGAACCTGAACTCCCCATTTAAAAGAAGTGCGCGATACAGATAAATCCTGCAAACCGCCTTCGACAAAGCTGGTGACTTCGTTGCGACGCGTAAGTGGCAAAATAAACTCTGGATTATTATCGTAGAACTCAAGCAAACGATCCTGCCACGCAGACAGCTTAAAGAAGTAGCTGGGCTCCTCTACCCAGTCTACTTCGGCGCCGGAGGGCGCAATTTTCTTACCGTCTTTGTCTTCCAGCTCGCCTTCGGCATAAAACGCTTCGTCGCGCACCGAGTACCAGCCTGCGTATTTATCGAGATAAATATCACCGGCATCAATCAGGCGTTTCCAAATATCTTGACAGGCAATTTTATGGCGCTCTTCGGTGGTCCGGATAAAATCATCATTGGTGAAGTTCATACTAACAGCTAGATCGCGGAAATTTTGCGAGACTTTATCGGTGAAAGCTTGCGGATCAATACCGGCTGTTTCAGCGGATTTTTCTACCTTTTGACCATGTTCATCGGTGCCGGTTAGAAACTTTACGTCAAACCCATCGAGCCGTTTAAAGCGCGCCAGAACATCACAGGCGAGCGTCGTATACGCATGCCCAATATGCGGCACATCGTTCACATAATAAATCGGCGTCGTGATGTAAAATGGTTTGTTATCTGACATTACTTTAATTTCTGGCCCTAATTTTTGGCGGCGCCCTCAATCGATAAGAACGTATTTAAGATGACCTGCTTGCGATCCAGGTTTAGCCCTTTTGCCTGGCTGAACAGGCGGCCAGTGTTTTCCCACACCTCAATCCAAGGATCAAGGCTGCTTTGCCGAGATTGTTGCCCTACAGTGGCCGTGTTGCGAATAACATTCACCAGCCATCCGTTGATCAGCTCAGAAGATCGATCAAATAACTCACCTGAGTTATCGCGGGCCAACTTATCACCAAGCTTATGCAGGCGCGGGATATCAAGCTGCGGTAAACTTTCGAGAATACCCGTAATTTCCCGGTAAATTTCCAATCCTCCCTCTCCCGCGAGGTGAAGGGCGCGGCCGATGCTGCCATCGGAAATTTGGGCAAGCTCCGTCGCATCCTCGGGTAAAAGCTCTGGTTCAAACTCGGCTAAGAGATCAGCAATGGTTCTCTCCGGCAGAGATTTTAACAATAAACGCCTGCAACGAGATCGAATGGTTGGCAGCAATCGTCCCGGATTATGGCTCACTAATAATAAGAGGGCGCGTTTGGGTGGCTCTTCCAGGACCTTCAAAACGGCGTTGGCGGCGTTTTCGTTCATCTCATCAGCACTATCGATGACAACAACGCGCCAGCCCCCTTCGGCCGGTGTTTTTGATAAAAATGAGCCAACAGCTCGAACTTCATCGACGCGTATTTCTTTCCGGCGCTTGCCGGTTTTCTCATCATCGGTTCGTTTAATATGCAAAAAGTCAGCATGCCCACCCGATATTATCCGCCGGCACACCGGATCCGCTAAATCAGTCGCAAGGCTGGAGGGATCAGTTTGCGGAAGGTCATCCCCGAATAGCCCCGGTCCTTCGTCAGCATTGCCGCCATGGGTGAGGATAAAACGCGCGATACGATGCGCGAGTGTCGCTTTACCAATGCCATTTGGTCCACAGATGAGCCACGCATGTGGAATCTTGCCGGAATTAAAGGCGGTTAAAAATCGTGCTTCAGCTTCTGACTGGCCAAGCAATACAGAATTGGCAATTGGCGGCGGAGCGCCCTCCTCCAGTTCTTCATCACTCATCGGTTGCCAATCCAAATTTCACGAAAACAATTTTTCGAATGTCTTCATGAATGTCTTCAATTGGGCGATTTGCATCGACAACCACACAGCGTTTTCTGTTTTTTCGTGCAATATCCAAAAATCCTTCGCGAAGGCGTTCATGAAAATCCATGCCCATCCGTTCGTAGCGATCTTCTTGCTGGTGCGCCTCTGATGATTTTTCTGCACCGCGCGCTTCCGCACGCTTCAAACCTTCTTCGGTCGACAAATCCAAAATGAGTGTAAGATCAGGCTGCTTATTTCCGGCAACGAACTGGTACAGACTGTGGATCGCTTTTTTGCTGACGCGGTGCCCATACCCTTGATAGGCCATGGTTGAATCTGCGAATCGGTCAGTCAAAACCCACTGTCCGTTTTTTAAAGCTGGTAGAATAATCTTAGTCAGATGGTCTCTGCGAGCTGCGAAATGCAATAGCGTTTCTGTAGCAGGGTCCCAGCGGTCGACATCGCCTTCAACCAGCAAGGCGCGAATTGCTTCAGCTCCTTCTGCACCGCCGGGTTCTCTTGTTTGAAGTATATCCAAACCTGACGAACTTAATGCTTCTGCCAGAAGTTTGATTTGAGTGGTTTTGCCGCCGCCTTCACCGCCTTCAAAGCTGATGAATTTGCCTTTGTTAATTTTCTCGGCAGGTGCATCGCTCACTCGGATTCGCCCCACAAAATATATTGAACGGCAGCTCCCAATCTGGAGAACATGCCGAGTTGTCCAACATCTGCACCAGATACAAGAGGAATTTCCAAGGTCTTGCGATCGGGTATTTCAATTTTCAAGGTGGCTAAAACATCGCCTTTTTTAATCGGTGCCGGTATCGGCGTCTCCATCGCAACTTTGACCTTCATACCGCGGCGCGCTTTGCGGGGAAGCGTCAGAATTAAATCTTTTTGGATTACCAGGGGAATGGCCCCGCTATCTCCCATCCAAACCTGGGCATTGGTGACGGTTTCACCAGCCTTAAACAACGCATAGTTATTAAATTCGCGAAATCCCCAATCAAGGAGGCGTTCTGCTTCAACTGCCCGCGCTTTTTTGCTGGGGAGGCCGTTGATAACCAGAACCAGGCGACGGTCTTTGCGAATAGCGCTCGCGGTTAGACCATAACCACCCGATTCCGTGTGGCCTGTTTTTAATCCATCTGCGCCAATGTTTCGATAGATCACAGGGTTCCGATTGCCCTGCTTAATGCCGTTATAGGTGAAAGTCTTTTCAGCATAATAGTGATAGAAATCTGGGAAGTTCTTAATCGTCGCAATTGCCAAAGTCGCGAGATCTCTGGCCGTGGTAACATGACCGGGATCAGGCCAGCCGCTGGCATTCAAAAAATTTGAATTTTTCATGCCCAGTTGTTTGGCCGTCTCATTCAGCTCATCTGCAAACCCACCTTCTGATCCTGAAAGACCTTCCGCCACAACAATTGTCGCATCGTTCCCGGATTGCACAATAATACCGCGGATCAGATCTTCTATTTTGACACGCGATTTCACTGCAACGAACATTTTCGAACCTTTTTTACGCCAAGCCTTTTCACTGACCGAGAACGTATCAGTCAAAGAGAGTCCGCCATCTTTCAGGCGTTCAAAAAGCTTGTACACCGTCATGATCTTGCTCATCGAGGACGGCGTCATCGCTTCGTCGGCATTTTTTGAAAAAAGGATCGTGCCGGTTGTCATGTCGAGGAGGATGACTTGTTTGCCAAGCGTCTCAAGTGCTGCGCTTGGACCAGCACTTACTAGGAAAGCACAAATTAGAGCTGCTGGCAGGTACCACTTTAATTTCATTATATCCCCGACAAATAATAGGCAATTGGGTTTAAATCATTAAGTTGCACGTTCATATGTCCTTATCGCAAAGGCGACGCCCAAGAGCAATCCAATTGCAGTCAATATTACCACTCATTGAGACTTAAATGTGACGGAAAAAAGGAAATATTTTGTGCGGGGTTTTAGTCTACGACGATCCGAGCATTCTCAAACCCGGCTCGAATAACCCGCTCCAAGACCTTATCTGCATTTTCCAACGCTCCAATTGGCCCTGCGCGCACGCGAAAGAACTCTTTGCCTCTTACTTTGTATGATGTGACCTTCACATTTCCGAGCTCTGCCAACCGTGCAGCCGTCCGATTGGCATAGTCAAAGCGTGTAAAGGCGCCAGCTTGGACATACATATTTGTCGGCGTCACTGAAGTTGTCGTCACAACGCCCGTCGGTGCTGTCGGCGTATCGGTGATACGCTCGTGGCTGGCAACCACTGTTTTTCGAGGCGTATAGGCAGGTAAGGTATTGCTCCCTTTAGCGCCAGGCGGCGGTGCTAATGTTTCACTGGCGACACCTGGCTTCGCGACATTTATATCTCTTCGAATAGGTGTTCCGACTTTGGCAAGGACTGCACCGTTTTTAATTTGCTGCGCCAGCATTCGGCTTTCATCTTCCAGCACAAAAACGCGAACCCGCGCAGTGCCTCTCCTGTGAAATCCTAAAAGCTGCGCACCCCGCCTCGACATATCAATGACACGGCCAAATGCGTAAGGACCGCGATCATTCACGGTGACTTTAATAGAGCGTCCATTTTCCAGATTGGTGACCCGAACAATACTTGGCATCGGTAGCGTTTTGTGGGCGGCCGTCAGTGCGTTCTGATCATAGGTCTCCCCATTGGCCGTGGTCTTGCCGTGAAATCCAGGGCCATACCAGGATGCTATGCCGGTGACATTATATTTGTAGTTAACCGCCGGATAGTACCAAACACCTTTAATTTGGTAGGGGTTGCCGATTTTATAGCGGCCCTGTTGAACCGGCTCCTTGGTACTTTTACCTATTTTTTTTGCCGTATGGATAAGCAATTGGGTCTCGGCGCAGGCACCGAGCACAAACAAGGACAAAACTAAGAGTGACAGTCGTTTAAACAATTTTACCCCGCTAGAATAACAACAGCTGACTTTATGGTTTTATTCCAATACACAATAAACCTTAACAGGCCATTTCGATAGGTCGTCTATCACACCTGCTGGTTAACCACCAATACGTTCAGCCAGGGTGCCAACAGCAACGGCAAAGAAAATGGAGCGGTTCCACTTCAAGGTAACGCGATAATTGTTGTAAACCATAAAGGCTCGCCCGACTTTTTCGGTTTTTTTGTTCCTGGCAATGACAATGGAGGCCTTAAGGTTTCGCGTCGGCAAATTTTTGCCATCAATACGCCGGACACCCAGTGATTGCCAATCGCTTATTGTTTTTCTGACTTTTAAGCCAACCAGCGCCGAATCAAATCCGGCAGGCAATTTAACCGCCCGCCCCCAGGTCTGATCTTTGCGCCAACCTGATTTGGATAAATAATTTGCAGCCGAAGCAAAAGCATCGCCTTTATTGGTCCAGATGTCGCGCTTACCATCGCCATCATAGTCGACGGCAAAGTTTTCGAAACTCGACGGCATAAACTGGAAATTTCCCATCGCGCCCGCCCAAGAACCTTTCATTTGCTCATGGCTAATATGGCCTTGATTGAGAATTCGAAGGGCGCGGTGCAATTGGCCACGAAAGAATTTGGCTCGCCGCCCGTCATAAGCCAATGTCGCCAGTGAATGCACGACCGAAAACCCGCCAAAGTGCCGGCCAAAACCCGTCTCAACTCCCCAGAAAGCCATGATAAAGCGCGGTTGAACGCCGTATTTCTTGCCAATTTTATCGAGCAGCGTTTTATTTTCTTTGTACTTGGCTTTACCGCGCTGAACGCGGGACTTCGGTACCACGCGGCTCAAATATTTTGGAAATGTCAGCGTAAATTCAGGCTGGCGGCGATCAAGCTCGATTATCCTCGGTATGGGTTTGAAGCCGCGAAAGGCACGATCAAAGGTTTCCGCTCTGATGCCTTTGCCAATGGCCTCCACCCGCAATGTTTTGATCCAACTCGCGAGATCTTGCTGCTCCGCCGCCTGCACTGGCGTCACGTAGAACAAGCCAACAGCCACTAGAAATAAAAATTTGATCAAATGCCGCACCAGAATATGTCCTTAAATTTTAGGGTTTTGGATATAGCGCATTTGTACGCCCAGATAGCCAATAAAAGGTTAACCCGATCCATTCATGTATCGATGTCGAAAGAGCGCCCAGACCTGATTGCAAACTAAACCCTAATCTTAAACGCTGTTGAGATTTGGTGTGGTAGTCAACCGGGTAGGCGATGGCGTTCCAACCGGCTTGGCGAAATGCGCCCATAGCACGCGGCATATGAAAGGCGGAGGTGATGATAATCCAACGCTGATCGAGCGTAGGTTTGATCAATTTCTTGGTGAGCGTCGCATTTTCAGCCGTGTTGCGCGCCTGATTTTCAAACAGAATGCGTTTGGGATTTAGGCCAAGGGTGACCAATAGTGGATCGATCACATCGGCCTCTTTCAAAGATTGTTTGCCGATGACGCCCGACCCGCCTGAAAATACAAGCTTGGCTTTGGGGTAAAAAAATGACAATCGCGCGAACTCGGTCAGTCTTTCAACGGCGCCGTTAATCACCATTTGTTTGCGATCATCAGTAACAAACTGATCAACAACGCCGCCAAGCACGATAATGCCGGTGAT